>NZ_JBTEKS010000053.1:0-17276 GCF_054333355.1 Methylomagnum sp.
CCGCGCCCAGGTCCGCCGCCGCCTCGACGAGCCGCCGGTCCAGTTTCTCGAAGCTGGAATACAACGGCAAAATCATGAATGGCAGCAGCACGTACACCAAACCGATGGCGACGGCGGGTCCGGTATAGAGCAGGCGCACCGGCTCGTCGATCAGGCCCGCCGCCAGCAGCAGGTTGTTCAGCACGCCCTTGGCGGCGAGAAGGCTGCGCATCGCATAGGTACGCACCAGGGAGTTGGTCCAGAACGGGATGATGACCAGGGTCAGCAACAGGGGGCGCCAGGCCGGTTGCACGCGGGACAGCAAGTAGGCGAAGGGGTAGGCCACGATCAGGGACAGCCCCGTCGCCACGCCAGCCATCCACAGCGAATGGCCGAAGACCTTGAGGTAAATGGGGTCGAGCAGGCGGGCGTAGTTGTCGGTGGTGGGGATGGGCGCGATGAGTCCGGCCTCGTCCCGGCGCAGGAAGCTGACCGCCAGCACCATCAGGGTGGGCAGTAGGGTGAAGAGGATTAGCCAGAGGGGCAGAAATCCGGCGGTAAAGGATGTGGATTTTTTCAAGACAATCAAAACCCCGTTAGGTTCCGATAATCAGGCCACCAAGAGAAAAGGCGAACCAGTCACCCGGCTCGCCTTTTGCGGTAAGAGGTCTCACCCGGCGCGAATCTCCAAGCATCCACGGGGTTCCTTTACCGGCTATTGCTCTTGGAAGCCGCCGGTTTCGCGCTCTTGGAGCCATTTTACAAGACATCGGGTGCCGCTCATTGCCGATTTTAAGAGCATTTTCGTTTCGCGATGCGGATTAGGCCGAATCGGCCCAGACCGACTCGGTTTTGAAAACCGAGTCGGTCTTTGATTTTGAAAAGATCAAGCCTCCGCATCGACCTGCAACACCGTTTCCGCATCTGCCACCCAATCCACCGCCACCCGCTGGCCCAAGGCGTAATCAAGCGCCGGGTTATCCCCATCGAAAAACTGGCTGGCGAGTAGCGTCTTGCCGCTATCCAGCCGAATCAAGGTATCCAAAGTCATGCCCTTGTAGGTCTTGGCTTGAATGGTCCCGGCCAAGTGTCCTGTCGGGGCTGCGCCATCGGCCAGCGCTTCCACGCGCAAATCCTCTGGCCTTAACAGAACGTGCAGCCGCTCGCCGATGGCGAAGGGGCGCGACGTTTTCAGCACGCCATCCAGCGCTTCCAGCCGCACCGCAACGCGGCCCGGTTGCGGTTGGCCGGTGACGATGCCGTCGAGGATGTTGCTTTCACCGACAAACTGGGCCACGAACAGATTGGCCGGGCTTTCGTAGATTTCGCGGGGCGTGCCGATTTGCTGGATCACCCCGGCCCGCATCACCGCCACCCGGTCGGACATGGACAGCGCTTCCTCCTGATCGTGGGTGACGAAAATGAAAGTCAGCCCGAGCGTCCGCTGCAAGGTCTTCAACTCCATCTGCATTTCCTTCCGCAAGCGGTAATCCAAGGCGCTCAAGGATTCGTCGAGCAGCAACACCCGTGGCCGGTTTACCAGGGCGCGGGCCAAGGCCACCCGTTGCTGTTGTCCGCCGGAAAGTTGATGGGGTTTGCGGGCCGCGAGATCAGCGAGGCGCACCAATTCGAGCGCTTCTTTTACCCGTGCGCCGATGTCCGCGCCGGGCGCTTTCTTCATTTTCAAGCCGAAAGCCACATTGTCCACCACGGTCATGTGCGGGAACAGCGCGTAGCTCTGGAAGACGGTGTTGACTTGGCGCTTGTGCGGCGGGATGGCGTTGACGCATTCGCCGTCGAGCAGGATGGTCCCGGCGTCCGGGGTTTCGAACCCGGCCAAGAGCCGGAGCGCGGTAGTCTTGCCGCAGCCGGAGGGTCCGAGCAGGGTGAGGAATTCGCCCTCGGCCACATCAAGATTCAGGCCGGGGAGGATGGTTTTGCCGTCGTAGCGTTTGATGACGGCTTGGAATTGGACGATGGGGGCTGGGCTGTTCAAGGCGTTCGCTATGGATTGGAAAGAAAACCCGATTTATAGCCCAGCCGCTGGATTTTTGACAAAAGAAAAGGGATAACGCCCGGGGGCATTATCCCTGTCAGCTCAGCGGAATGGGCTTACTCCGTGTACTGCTCAAACAGCCGCATCAACATGGACAGCTCCCCTTCCTGCGGCACGCACCAGCCCTCGAACTGGATGTCCTTCAAGATGGTCTTCCCCTGGTCGTCCTCGCCCATCTCGGTGAAGGTCTTGGTCAGCGTGTCCTTGAATTCGCCGATTTGCGGCGAGGCCAATAGCAGGTGGAAAGCAAACTGGGTGTCGCTCTCGTCCAGCACGCGGGTCTGATTGCGGGTGAGACCCGATAGGCCGCGATAGGTCTTCTTCAGCATGTACAGCACGTCGGCCTGATCCTTCAGGAGCATTTGCAGCGCCTTGATCTCGTTGCCCGCGAACTGGTGCTGGAAGCTGGAGGTGTCCAGCCCGTTCTCGTCGCACAGGAACCGGCCCAACAGGTACACGAAGCTGCCCTGCGAGGCCGTCACCGCCCGGGCATTTGGAATGTCGGCGAGTTTTCGGTCGTCGTTGGCCCGCATGACGATCACCACTTCGTCGGCCTCGCCGGTGGGACGCAGCAGCGGGATGTAATTCCGCTTCTGGATCATCGCGCAGGCTTCGAAGGGCTTGGCGAACAGGATGTCCACCGATTCCTGGGCCAGTTCGTGGCCCGCTGGGATTTGCTCGAAATGGATTGCCCGCTGCAAGCGCCGTTGCAGGTAGGTATTGAGCAAGTACCAGCCGGTCAACTGGGCACCCATTTGCAGGCTCGCCATGAAGTTCAGCTTGGCCTGCGATGCCGGGCGCTCCGGCGGTTCGGCGGACGGCGCGGCGGTCTGCACGGTACTGATGACGGTCGGCTGGGCGCGGGTCTGCTCCGAGGGCAGGGCGATGTCGGTCTTCAGGAAGCGGTTCAGCCCGGTGATCTTGAACAGCATCGCCACCATGCGGTTGGGGTTGCTGACCTCGATCTTGATGCCCTGCCGCTCCCACTGCTCGAACAGCTTGAGCAGCAGCGACAGGCCCATGGAGTTGACCCGCTCGACCTGCTTGAAATCCAGGCTGACCCTGGCGTTGGCGGGAACCGCCTTCAAGTGGTCCAGCACATGCGAAGCATGGGCGTCCACCGATCCGGCGAAGGCATAGCTCAGGACGCCATCCTCGCCACCGGGGAGTAAATCAATGGAAAATGTATGTGGCTGCGTCATGGCTCACGACCTCGTCGAATTCGCTGTGATAGAGGAATTGGAAACCGGTTTTCAAACCGATCTGCAAGGGCCGGTTCAGATCCCACAGGGTGGTGATCTGGGTGCGGCGGTGCGGGGTGACCCGCACTTGCAAGTAGTCCGACATACGCCACATCAGATACAACCCGGCGCCACCGATGCCCGCCTCGACGCCCTTGGACATCGTGTGGGTCAGGTGGTCCAGGAAGATCGCCGGGGTTAAAGTGCCCCAGTTGTCGGTGACGGACAGACCAATGGTTTCCGGACCGACCACGAGGTCGATGCGCACCTGCTCGTTGCCGGTCAGGGCGCGTTCCAAGCCCTTCTCATAGAACGGTCGGCTCTGGCCGTCGCGGGGAGCGCCGTACAGGCTGTTCTCCACCATTTCGTCCAGCACCACCAGGATCGAGCCGAGGTGGTCGGGCGACAGCACGCCCAACTCTTCCAGCCACGCCTGGGTTTCCTCCATAAAGAACAACTTGTCGTCGCTGTGGGTCAGCTCGAATTGCCGCTCCATCATGCGGTCGGGCACGAGACTGAAAATATCGTCGTTCGGCGTCGCTTGATGCTGGCTCAGCAAATATTCCCAGCCCAGCCGATGATAGAAGGCGTCATCGCGGGGCAGCACCCGGCGGATGCCATCGCCGCTGAGGCGGGGCAAGAGGTCGTGGAATTCGCCCTCGGACAAGAACACCACCAACTGCCGCGAGGTGGGCGAGGTGAACAAATCGCTCTGGCGGCGGTAGAAGCCTTCGCTGACGCGCACCAACTGGGTCGAGTCGTCGCTGCCCGCCATCTGGATTTCCACCCGCTCGGTGTGTTCCAGCACGGCCACGGTCACGTCGTCCTCGAAATGCTCCCGGTCACTGTGCGCCCGGAGGGCAGCCAGAATCTTTTCCTCCATTTCGCGAGGATCGGCATCTGCGTTGTTGTTCAACAGGGTTTCCAGTCGGTCGTAGCCGAAGGCTTCGCCACGCCGGTTCTCTTGTTCCACCACACCGTCGGTGTAGAGGAACACCCGGTCGCCGATTTCAAGCTGTAGTTCCTGCTCGACGGCCAGATAGTCGGTGTCGAGGCTCTTGCCGAGGGGCGAGCCGCCGCCCTCGAACATGGTCCAGTAGTTTTCGCCCCGCCGTTTCAGGTAAGGCAACACGTGGCCGGCGTTGGCGAACCGCGCATGGCCGGTGCGGCTGTCCAAGCTCAAGCAGCCCATGGTCATCAGCAGCGACTGCTGCGCCGTGGCAAGCATGGTCTCGTTGAGGGAGCGGAGGATTTCCGCCGGGCGGGTCACACCGTCCGCCGCCAGTGGGTAGGTGCCGGCCTTCGCGGCGCTCACCATGGTGCCTGCCGCCACGCCGTGACCGCTCACGTCGCCGATCATCATGATCGAGTAGTAGCCGCCGACCTTGTAATAGTCGTAGTAGTCGCCGCCCACCTCCGACGAGGTGGTGAGGGACGCCTTGCCCTGGAAGCCGGGCAGGATGATGTCGGGGCTGGGCAGGATGGCGTGTTGCAGGGCCGCCGCCAGGTTGATTTCTTCCTGCAAGCGGCCACTGAGTTTTTCCAACTCGACGAGGGTGAGCTGCAAGCGGTCTTCCGCCCGTTTGCGCTCGGTGATGTCATCGCCGGTGATGAGGAACAGCACCGGCTGCTGAGTGGTTTGGTCACGGACCACGGTGGCGTGCCAGATGATGTCCACCAGTTCCTCGCTGCGGATCAGCATGGGGATTTCGGCCCCGGCCTCGCCGGAGGTGCCGCCTTCCATGACATTCTCAAACAGCGTCCGCACGGTGTCCTGGTGCACGGGCGCGAACACGGTGGTGAAGAACTCGCCGCCCCGGATTTCTTCCTCGGCCCAACCCGAGATTTCCTGGGCGTATCGGTTGAACAGGGTGATCTTGCCCTGAGTGTCCAGACCGATAATCAAGGCCTGGGCCGTGTTGATGATGTTGTCGTTGAAGTCGCGCTGGGCTTGCAAGCTCGCCATGCTCTCCTTCAAGCGTTGCACCATGGGCCGCAACAGCACGGTGCCGCCGAGACTCAACGCGGCGAGGAAGAACACCAGCATCACCGCTTGCAGGTTCTGGGTGTTTTGCAGGCGGAAGTCGGCGTTTTGTTGGTAGTAGGCCACCACCTTGTCCAGCCCGGCGATGATCTGGTCCGGGGCGTCGGAGGTGAGGAGTTGGACGGTGGGGTCTTCGAAGTTGACGGCATCCACGGGCTGGGACAGTAGCTTGCGGATGGCCGCGATATAGCCGGTGATCTGCCGGTCAAGGTAGAGCGGTTCCGCGTAGTACACCAGGCGCAGCTCCGGCGCCAATTCGCCCGGCTCGGCCAACAGGCGCGGTCCTTGGCGGATCAGGCGGTCGCCGTTCCTGAGATAGGCGTGCATGTTCTCGAACTGGGTGATGGTGTCCACCATTCGCTGGCGGATGAGCTGGCGCTCGGCGTGGGTTTCGGCGGTGTCCATTTTGAGCGCCAGCACTACGCCGCGCTCCACCAACATGCGCTGATGGCCGGCTAGGTTCAGGGCGGCGGCGGCGCCCTCTTGGCTCTTGAGGTCGGCGATGAGAACGGCGTAGGTCACGACCGCTGTCATCGCCAACAGGCCCAGCACCGTGGCGTACTGGTCCAAGGCCCAGGCGAAGGCATCGCGGATCAGGCTTTGACCCGCTGATGGCTTCTTTTTTGTTGCAGGAAGCTCTTGTTGTTCCATACGTTCTCCCTCTTATGTAATAATTTTGATTTACATCCAGTAACGAAACTGGATGGAATTCCATTATTTCATAGAAGGGTCTTGCTTGTTAATAAAATTGACTAAAGTCAAAACCCCATTGACTGATGATTGTTAGAAGGTATCGAGCGGCTTATTTTGGCGCGGAATTTATGACGGCAATGCCTCGAAAAGATCGTGTCAGAATTGCGGCCCGATACTTGTTCGGGTGGGTCGGGAGAATGAATGCGTCTCTTTGAAGAGGCAGTTCGATGGGGGGGAGAGGATGTAACGGTTTACTAGCGGGTTGGGTCATCTAGCCTCGTTTTTGGTTGCCCCGCAGCGCTCGCAACGATAAATCGTCACCAGCCTTCCGCGCTTCACATCGAAGACCGATTGCTTGTCCACTTTCCACTTATGGAAGCCGCTGCGGCACAGGGTTTTGCCCGCGTGTTTTTCGGAAAGCTTGGGTTTGCGGAAAAGGGGATGGCTTCGGCCATGGCAAAAGCTTGAATCAAAGGATGGGAAGCATGGTTCGGAAGGCGAGATTAATGCGCGGGCCACACGCGCCGGACATTTGGGGAACCTGGAACCGCCAGTGGCGTCGGAGGCTTCCGCCCATCAGGGGCACAGGTTCTACCGTGGGTCAGGGGCAGGCTCAGGATTCGCGGACGGGGCGTTTGCCGCGTCGCGCAGCCGCTCGGCTATGCGTGGTTTCGCTGGCGCGGGTAGAATAGGCGGGCTTCGCGGGCCGGTCCAATCCGGTCGGCGCCTTTCCACACGACAACAAGCTACCTCAAACCATTCCGGCCATGTCCACCCTTGAACCTACGGCTCTCGAACCCGGCAACTTTTTCATCCGCCTGCTGTTGGTGGCGGTGTATGCCCTGATTATGTTCGTCATCAAATTCGTTTTGCAGGGCGTGGTGTTAATCCAACTGCTATGCCACCTATTCGGCGGCGGCGCCAGCCCGAGAGCGCAAAAGGTCGGGCAGGTCGTCTCGGAATATATTTACCGGATGTGGCTCTACATGACCTACAACACCAACGAAAAGCCCTTCCCGTTCGGCAGCCGCAAGCGCTGATGGCGCGTCCGCCGGATTCTGTTCCGCCCGGCGGGAATGGTGCCACAGCATTTCCCGCCGGGCCTTCCGAATACCCCGGACCGAGTATGGTTCGGGGGTGGGGCGCGGCCTATAATCCGCCCCGATGGCGCGGTTTTTCAGGGCCGCAAACGCGCTTCGGTCCCGGCGGTCGAAGGTTAATGGGTCCGCTAAGCAACGATTTCCCGCCAAACACGCGGGCGGGCCTAGCCGGATTGCTTTTGGCGCAGATATAACATCACCAGAGGAGAAGACACCATGGCAACCATCGTTTTGAGCGTGACCGGCATGAAGTGCGGCGGCTGTGAAAAGTCGGTTCAAGAGGCCGTACAAGCCCTGGCCGGGATCGAATCGGTGACGGCTTCCCACAAGGCCAGCACGGTGGAGGTGGCCTACGACGCCGACCAAATCGCCGTTGATGCCATTAAGAAGACCATTCAGGGCAAGGGCTTCGCGGTCGCTTGACGACCGTGGCCAACGAATCAGGCCCAGGGGCGGGCCGTTCCCATCATAAAAAAGCCAAAAAGCCGCTCGTGTCGACCTAATTAGGGGGCATGAGCGGCTTTTTGGCTTTTTCAGTTTGTGGTTGAGCGGTGGCCCCTCAGCCGCTGTGTTTAGAGTTAATTCAGACTAAGGTGACGAGATGAAAACACCCGTGCATATCGCCGTGACCGGAGCGGCGGGCCAAATCAGCTATTCCTTGTTGTTCCGGCTGATTGCCGGGGATTTGTTGGGCGAGGACCAGCCCATCGTGCTTCGCCTGTTGGAAGTGCCGGAAGCCGTCGGTGCCTTGAATGGCCTGGCGATGGAGCTGGCGGACTGCGCCTCGCCCCTGCTGCATGGGCTGGTGTGTTCCAGCGACCCGGAAGCCGCTTTCGAGAACGCCGACCTGGCTTTTCTGGTGGGCGCCCAACCACGCGGTCCCGGCATGGAGCGCAAAGACCTGTTGCTCACCAACGCCAGCATCTTTTCCGCGCAGGGCCGGGCGCTCAATGCCGCCGCCAGCCGCAACGTCAAGGTTCTCGTGGTCGGCAATCCCGCCAACACCAACGCGCTGATTGCCCGCTCCAACGCCCCCGATCTCCCGCCCGAGCATTTCTCCGCCATGACCCGTCTGGACCACGACCGGGCGGTCGGCCTGCTCGCCGCCAAGTGTGGCCGCACGGCGGGGGACGCGAAGAAGGTCATCATCTGGGGCAACCATTCCACCACTCAATATCCCGACATCCATCACGCCACGGTGGGCGGTCAGCCAGCGCTGGAGTTAGTGGGACGGGATTGGTATGAGCAGGAATACATCGCCACCGTGCAGAATCGGGGCGCGGAGGTCATCAAGGCGCGGGGTAAATCCAGCGCGGCCTCGGCGGCGAATGCCGCGCTGAACGCCATGCGGACCTGGGTGCTGGGCACGCCGGAAGGCGACTGGGCCAGCATGGCGGTGTGCAGCGATGGCAGTTATGGGATTGAGCCGGGCTTGATGTGTTCCTATCCCGTGGAAGTGCGGGACGGCGCGTGGCGCATCGTGCAGGGCTTGGAAATCAACGAATTCAGCCAAGCCAAGATCAAGGCCAGTGAGGCGGAGCTAATTGCCGAGCGGGATATGATCCGGCATTTGCTCGTTGCGTAGAGGCGAAACCGGCTCGGTTTTCAAAACCGAGTCGGTTTATTGTGAGTGATGGTTTGAATTACGACGCGGCCCGCACCGGGCTGTCTTCCACCAGCAAGAATTCCAGCAGCGCTTTCTGCGCGTGCAGCCGGTTTTCCGCCTCGTCCCACACCACGCTTTGCGGTCCTTCCAGCACGGAGGCCGAGACTTCCTCGCCGCGATGGGCGGGCAGACAGTGCATGAACAAAACGTCCTTCGCCGCCAGCGCCATCAGCTTGGCATCGACCTGATAATCCCGGAACGCCTCTTCCCGCTTGGCCTGCTCCTCTTCCTGGCCCATGCTGGCCCACACATCGGTGACGATCAAATCCGCGCCCCGCGCCGCTTCCGCCGGGTCGCGCAGCAATTCGACCCGCCCGCTGGCCTGTCCCAACAAACCGTTTTCCGGGTCATAGCCTGCCGGGCAGGCGATGTTGAGCTTGAAGTCCAGCAGTTCGGCGGTCTCGATGTAGGACTGGCACATGTTGTTGCCGTCGCCGATCCAGGCCACCGTGCGCCCCTGTATGTCACCGCGCTGCTCGAAATAAGTCTGCATGTCCGCCAGCAGTTGGCAGGGATGGAAGCGGTCGGTCAGGCCGTTAATCACCGGCACCCGCGAATACTCGGCGAAAATCTCCACGGTGCGATGGGTGTTGGTGCGGAGCATGATGCAATCCACCATGCGCGAGATGACGCGGGCCGAGTCCTCGATGGGTTCGCCACGGCCCAACTGGGTGTCTCGCGGCGACAGGAAAATCGCGCTGCCGCCGAACTGCGCCATGCCCGCCTCGAAGGAAATGCGGGTCCGGGTGGAGGACTTCTCGAACAACATCGCCAGCACCTTGTTTTTTAGCGGCTCATAAACGCCTTTGAGGTGCTTGAGTTCGATGGCGCGGTGGATGAGTGCGCGGAATTCGGCGGCACTCAAATCGGCGAAAGTGACCAGATGGCGCGGTTGCATGGCGTATTCCTCAGCGGCTAGGCCGCCGTGTGTTCGGCGATGAGCGCGGCGACGCCATCCACCAATTGCGTGGCCTCGTCGTCGCTCAGAATGAAGGGCGGCAGCAAGCGGATGATCCGCTCCGCCGTGACGTTAATCAAAAAGCCCCGGTCGAGCGCCTTGCCCACCAGCGCGGCGCAAGGCGCATCCAGTTCGATGCCGATCATCAAGCCCTTGCCCCGGATGTCCAGCACATGGGGGTTATCGGCGAGTTTCTCGCGGAATCCGGCCAAGAGGTTCCGGCCCAGTTCAGCGGCCCGCGCCAGCAGATTTTGCGTGCGAATTGTGTCAAGCACCGTCAACGCCGCCCGGCAGGCGAGGGGATTGCCGCCGAAGGTCGAGGCGTGCTTGCCCGCCGTGAGCATCTCCCCCGCCACGCCCCGCGCCAAACACGCGCCAATCGGGACGCCGTTGCCGAGGGCTTTCGCCAGGGTCATAACGTCCGGCAAGAAGTCGTAATGCTGGAAACCAAACCAAGTGCCAGTCCGGCCAATCCCGGCCTGTACTTCGTCCATCATCATGAGCCAGCCGCGCTCGTCGCAGATTTTCCGCAAGGCGGGCAGATAATCATCGGCAGGAACGCGCACGCCGCCCTCGCCCTGCACCGGCTCGACCAGCACCGCCACGACATGGGGATCGTTCACCGCCGCGACCGCCGCCGCGTCGCCGTAGGGTACCCGGATGAAGCCGCTGACCAGGGGTTCAAAGCCTTCCTGGATTTTGGGATTGCCGGTGGCGCTGAGGGTGGCGAGGGTGCGGCCATGGAAGCTGCTTTCCATGACGATGATGGCGGGCGCATCGACGCCTTGGCTGTGGCCGTAGCGGCGGGCGATTTTCAGCGCCGCCTCGTTGGCCTCGGCACCGGAGTTACAGAAGAAAACATTGTCGAGACCGCTCAGGTAGCACAACTCGGCGGCGAGTCGCTCCTGTAGGCCGATGCGGTATATGTTGGACGTGTGGACCAGCGTCGCGGCCTGCTCGGCAATGGCGCGGGCCACTGCCGGGTGCGCGTGGCCCAGGCTGCACACGGCCACCCCGGAAATCGCATCGAAATAACGCTTGCCCTGGTCGTCCCACAGCCACGCGCCTTCGCCCCGTTCGAATACGACGGGCAACCGGGCATAGGTTGGCATCACCTGTTCGGTCATCGGAGTACCCCTTAGAAAAACAAAAGGCAGTCGCAAGACTGCCCTGAAAAAACAAGCGCGCAATTATAGGGAAAAAACGCCCCTGCACAAGGGTGTTCTCGTGTCGATGGCAAGCCCTGTTGAGTGAGCGGCCAAGCGGCTTTCAGGCGGTGCCCGCCTCAATGGCCCGCCGCATTTTTTCGATGTTATCCGCCAGCGTCCCGCCGGGGTGAAACACGCTGCGGGTGCCGCCCACCAACTCGGTGGCTCCGGCGGCGACCAAGCCGGGAATGTTGTCGAAGGACACCCGCCCGTCCACTTCGATGGGGATGTCCAATCCGCGCTCATTCAGGTACTTGCGGCAGTCGGCCACCCGGCGTTCGGCGTAGGGCACTTGGGCTTCGTTGGGGTTCCCGGCGAAGCCCGGATTGATGAGCATGAGCAGCACGAAATCCAGCCGGTCGGTGCAATAATCCAGCACCGCGAACGGCGTGGTGGGCATGAGGGCGATACCGGCCTTGACTCCGCTGGCCCGGATCAAGCTGAGCAGCCGGTCCACATGGAAGGCCGATTCATAATGAAAGCATATCCGCTGGACGCCGATTTTCAGCATTTCGGTGATGAAGAACTCGTTGTTCTCCACCATCAAATGCACGTCGAAAGGCAGGGCGGTTTTCTGGCGGGCTTGCTGAACCACCTCGATACCCATGGGCATACTCGGGCTGAAATGGGCGTCGATGAGGTCGATGTGGAGGTAATCGACCCCGGCGGATTCCAGGGTTTTCAGCTCTTGCTCGATGTTACAGAGGTCGCAGCAGATGAGGGAGGCGGCGATGGCGGTGGGTAGGGTGAGTATGGACATAGAGGATTGCGGTATTTAGTGTTAAACCGGATTCTATTTTGGTTCCTGACGATCTTCACGATTGCTGCGCTTTATCACCCGGCGCATTCTACGCGGGTTATTTTTGGAGACCCCCATGCACACTGCCATCGTTACCGCGCAAGGCCAAGTCGCCATTCCAGCCGACATCCGGCACCAATTGGGTATCGCGCCCGGTAGCCAACTTGATTTCACGCTTGACGGGGACAGCATCCGGGTAGAGGTGCGGCGTCGCGTCGAACCCGCCCGCCCGGAAGATGGCTACGGAATGTTGGTTTGCGACAAACCCGGACCGCGTAGGCTGTCCGATTTCGATGTGGCGCAAGCCATGCGGGAGGCGGCGGATGATCGGGATTGACACCAACATCCTCGCCCGGTTCTATGTGGATGACCCAAAAGACCCCGAGGCCGAAAAACAGCGCCCGATTGCCCGCCGTATCATGCTTGAATCCTCCGAATTGTTTGTGCCCCTGACCGTAATCTTGGAACTGGAATGGGTGCTGCGGGCGTTTTATGGGTTCACCGCTTCGGACTTTATCCGCGTGATTCAACACCTGCTGGGGTTTCCCCATGTTGCCGTCGAGGAGGACGACCGCGTAATCCGGGCGCTGAACTTGCACGCCCAGGGCTTGGATTTTGCCGATGCCCTACATTGGGCGGCCTGCCATCATTGCCGGGAATTCCTCAGTTTCGATGACCGCCGTTTTGCCCGGCGGGCCAAGCGGCTTGTGATGTCGCCAGACATCAGAGTTCCAACCGAATGAGCGAGAGGGAACGCCCAACGGCAGAACTCTCCAAAAATTAAATGTCGCCGCCACCATGAAATACCACGACCTCCGCGACTTCATCCAACACCTGGAATCCATCGGCGAACTCAAGCGCATCGCCCTGGAAGTGGACCCGCACCTCGAAATCACCGAGATCTGCGACCGCACCCTGCAAGCCGGCGGCCCCGCGCTGCTGTTCGAGAAGCCCAAGGGCCACGACGTGCGGCTGCTCGGCAACCTGTTCGGCACGCCGCGCCGGGTGGCGCTGGGGATGGGCCAGGAGTCCGTCGAAGCCTTGCGGGAAGTGGGCAAGCTCCTCGCCTTCCTGAAAGAGCCGGACCCGCCCAAGGGCGTGCGCGACATGTTCGACAAGCTGCCGCTGTTCAAGCAAGTGCTGAACATGCCCGCCAAGGAAGTGCGCCATCCGCCCTGCCAGGAAATCGTGCTGGGCGGCACCGACATCGACCTGGGCCGCTATCCCATCCAGACCTGCTGGCCGGGCGACGCCGGGCCGCTCATCACTTGGCCGCTGGTCATCACCCGTGGCCCGCACAAGGAGCGGCAAAACCTCGGCATTTACCGCCAGCAAGTCATCGGCAAGAACAAAACCATCATGCGCTGGCTGGCCCACCGGGGCGGGGCGCTGGATTATCGGGATTGGCAGGAAGCCCATCCCGGCGAGCCGTTCCCCGTGGCCGTGGCGCTGGGCGCGGACCCGGCCACCATCCTCGGCGCGGTCACGCCGGTGCCAGACACGCTGTCGGAATACGCCTTCGCCGGGCTGCTGCGCGGCTCCAAAACCGAAGTGGCGAAGTGCCTGACCAGTAATCTGCAAGTCCCGGCCAGCGCCGAGATTGTGCTGGAAGGCTTCCTCTATCCCGGCGAGACCGCCCCGGAAGGCCCGTTCGGCGACCACACCGGCTATTACAACGAGGTGGGCGAATTCCCGGTGTTCACCGTCGAGCGCATCACCCAGCGGGTCAATCCCATCTATCACAGCACCTACACGGGTCGCCCGCCGGACGAGCCCGCCGTGCTGGGCGTGGCCTTGAACGAGGTGTTCGTGCCCATCCTGCAAAAGCAGTTCCCGGAAATCACCGACTTCTACCTGCCGCCGGAGGGCTGCTCCTACCGCCTCGCCGTGGTGAGCATGAAGAAGCAATATCCGGGGCACGCCAAGCGGGTGATGTTCGGGGTGTGGGGCTTCCTCCGCCAGTTCATGTACACCAAGTTCGTCATCGTGGTGGACGACGACGTGGACGCCCGCAACTGGCGCGACGTGATCTGGGCCATCACCACCCGCATGGACCCGGCACGGGATATGACCCTCATCGACAACACGCCGATTGATTACCTGGATTTCGCCTCGCCGGTGTCGGGGCTGGGATCGAAGGCCGGGTTCGATGCCACCAACAAATGGCCGGGCGAGACCAACCGCGAATGGGGCCAGCCGATTGTGATGGACGCGGCGGTGAAGAAGCGGGTGGATGCGATGTGGGAGAACTTGGGGATCGGCTGATGATTCGATAGCCAGCGTAATCCATCGAGCAACCGGACGCCGTGGCGGGATGAATCCCGCCACGGCGTTTTTATTGGGCGCATGAAAATCACGCCCGCTGAACAATCAGGGCTTGCCACGGTCTCACTGGACTTGCTATGGTTTAAATAAACCGCAGTAAGCGGTTTTTTTAATCTGTATCGGTTGCTATAAACCGATTTAACTGCTTAAATGGTTTCGCATCGAAACTTAAAGCTGATTTTGCGCGTGTGCGCGGCGTTAATCAATAGGGAATACGGAGGCGTGAGCCATGGCACGAAAACAACTCGCTTATTACTTGCAGAACCTTGCCCATGACATACCGGCGGGGATCGTGGTTTATCTGGTGGCCCTGCCGCTGTGTCTAGGGATCGCCATGGCCTCGGGAGCGCCGCTGCTGTCCGGCATCGTGGCCGGGCTGGTGGGTGGGCTGGTGGTGTCATTGGCGAGCGGCTCACAACTGAGCGTGTCGGGACCGGCGGCGGGCCTGACGGTCATCGTGCTGCAAGCCATCGTCACCTTGGGCGGCTTCCAGAACTTCCTGGTGGCGGTGATGCTGGCGGGGCTGATCCAGTTGGCGCTCGGCTATCTCAAGGCGGGGGCGATTGGCGCGTATTTCCCGTCGTCGGTCATCAAGGGGATGCTGTCCGCCATCGGGTTGATTCTCATCATGAAGCAATTGCCCCATGCGGTGGGCTATGGCGCCGACCTGGTGGGCGAGGAAACCTATTCGCCGCAGACGCCGCAGGGCGCGTTCACCGAGCTATTCGATGCGCTCCAGGCCATTTCGCCGGGCGCAACGGTGGTCAGCGGGGTGGCGATCCTCATCATGCTGCTGTGGGAAAGCCGCCTGCTCCAACGCTTCCGCCCGCTTGCGCTGATTCCCGGCCCGTTGGTGGCGGTGACCTGGGGCGTGCTGTTCAACATTTTCAGCGAGGGCACCGCCTTCGCCATCGCCCCGCAACATCTGGTGACGCTGCCGGATATTCAAGGCGTTGGCGATTTCGTCGGGAACCTCACCCACCCGGATTTCTCGCAACTCGCCAACCCGGCGGTCTACACCGTCGCCGTGACCATGGCCATCATCGCCAGTCTGGAAACCCTCTTGAGCCTGGAAGCCGTGGACAAGCTCGACCCTTTGAAGCGGGTGGCGCCCACCAACCGCGAACTCAAGGCACAGGGCTTGGGGAATTTGATCAGCGGCTTGCTGGGCGGCTTGCCGCTGACGGCGGTCATTGTGCGGAGTTCCGCCAACGTCAACGCCGGGGGCCGGACCAAGATGGCCTGCTTCGTCCACGGCATCCTGTTGCTGCTCAGCGTTGGGTTTCTGGCCCGCTACCTCAACACCATTCCTCTGGCCGTGCTGGCGGCGATTCTGCTGTTGACCGGCTACAAACTGGCGAAACCCGCCTTGGCCGTGGCGATGTACCGCCAGGGCATTAACCAATTCGTGCCCTACATCGTGACTGTCGGGGCGATTCTGGCGACCGACCTCTTGAAAGGCATCGCCGTCGGCATCGCCTGCGGCTTGTTCTACGTGGTCAAGGCGAATTTCCACGCCGCTATTTCCCTGACGCGGAGCGGCAACCATTACCTGCTGCGACTGCGGAAAGACGTGTCCTTCCTCAATAAAGCGCTGCTAAGGGATATGCTGGACCGGGTTGAGCCGGACGGTGACTTAATTATTGACGGCACCCATGCCGACTTCATCGACCAAGACATCCTGGAAACCCTGCGCGATTTCCTGAAAGCCGCGCCGGATAGAGACATCACCGTCCAGGTGCGGAACGTCCGGGGGATTGATCCTGGCCCCGAATTTAAGCCCAGCCCGAGGGAGTCCTTCCCGGCCCCGGCCCCGACGGCGCGGCCTTCTTCAATCAAGCGACCGCTGGCGGTGTGACCCATGCAATCCTTTGAAAGACTATTACTGGAAAACCGGGCCTGGGCCGAAGAGAAAATTGTCAAGCAGCCGGAATTCTTCGAGCGTCTGGCGACCGACCAGCGCCCCGAATTCCTGTGGATTGGCTGCTCGGATAGCCGGGTGCCCGCCGAAATCATCGTCAACGCCCAGCCCGGCGAGATGTTCGTACACCGGAATATCGCCAATCAGGTGATTACTACCGATTTCAACAGCCTGAGTGTGTTGCAGTATGCGGTGGACGTACTCAAGGTGAGTCATGTGGTGGTATGCGGGCACTATAACTGCGGTGGTATTCGGGCGGCGTTGAAAAAGCAGCGCCCGGACCTATTGCTGGTCAACAAGTGGCTGAAACACATCAAAGATGTTTATCGGTTTCATCAAACCGAACTCGAAAGCCTGTCCAGCGAATCGCAACGGGTTCATCGCTTGGTGGAATTAAACGTCGTCGAGCAGATATATAACCTTGCCCACACCTCGATTATTCAGAGCGCTTGGAAGCGCGAGCAGCGGCCATCCTTGCATGGCTGGGTCTATGGTTTGGATGATGGGATCATTAAGCAGCTTATTACCCTGCCAGCGGGTAGTTTGATTAGCCCTATCTATCAATATGCCGACGCGGCGGTGGATGATTAGGCGTGGCTCATTCCGGAGGGTGTCATGGGATTATCAACGGTCATGATTTGGGGCGCGGCCATCGTCACATTCATCGTCGTGGTGCTGGTAAGGGCCGGGGAGATCAATCATAAAGCCGGGCGAGGTCAGGCAGAGAAACGGCGGAATACGGATTGATTAGTCGAATTATAGTCAAATGCATAAGTCGCATTTACATAAAAGTATTTGCCGAGATGGCAAGTATTTGATTGTCCGTCCGAACTTGCTCTCGGTTTTATAGCGACTTAGTTTTATTGACTATAATAGATATGCTTCCTGCCGCACTAGGTTGAATATTTTCAATGTATACTCGAAACAGCCACAAACCGAACTTTTTAATCCCCCCTCACCCAAATCCTCTCCCAGAGGGAGAGGGGCAAGATGTTCAGTTTGTGGCTGAACTCACAGTATAGGATGGGGCAGCGCACACCAAGAGAAATCTAATATCTTCGTCGGTATAGCCGTGCGCCATAACCCATCATCCTAATCGGCATGGTGGGTTATGGCATACGGCAAGTTCACCGACGGTCCTGCGAATGTACGCCTAACCCACCCTACAAAACGGCTTTTGGGTTCTTTCACGCCTGTCTCCCATCAAGCCTTGCCCGGGCCGCGCAAGGCTTGCTTTCAGCGCCACTTGATCAGCCTCGATCAAGGACAATCCCGCTCAATCAGCG
>NZ_JBTEKS010000054.1:0-17025 GCF_054333355.1 Methylomagnum sp.
CATATCGCTGTAAGACTGCATAAGCTTGGCTTATCCAGAAGTGGCATTATCCATTCCAATCCTTCGGTTTTTATGATGGCGGAAGGAGCGCCGCGATTCTCAACCCCATAAGCCGCGAACCATGCCCGAACTCCCGGAAGTCGAAACCACCCGCCGAGGCATCGCCCCCCATATACTCGGTGCCAGCATCGCCGGACTGGTGGTCCGTCAGCCCCGGCTGCGCTGGCCGGTGCCGGGGGATTTGCCGGGCAAGCTGGCGGGACAATCAATCCAGGCCGTGCGGCGGCGGGGCAAATACCTCCTGTTGGACACGGGGACCGGCACCCTGATTTTCCACTTGGGCATGTCCGGCAGCCTGCGGCTCACCGACCCGAATCACCCGCCCCGGAAGCACGACCACCTCGACTTGGTGTTCGGCAACGGACTCTGCCTGCGCTTCCACGATCCGCGCCGGTTCGGCTGCCTGCTGTGGACCGAAGCAGAACCGGAGAGCCATCCCCTGCTGGCGAATCTCGGCCCGGAACCCTTGTCCGCCGATTTCACCGGCCACTATCTCCACGAGCGGGCCGGCGAGCGTCATCTGGCCGTCAAGCTGTTCATCATGGACAGCCACATCGTGGTGGGCGTCGGCAACATCTACGCCAACGAATCCCTGTTCCGGGCCGGCATTGCCCCCGCCCGGCCCGCCGGTCGAGTCTCCCTGGCCCGCTACGAGAAGCTGGTCGAATCCATCCGGGAGGTGCTGGAAGCCAGCATCGAACAAGGCGGCACCACCTTGCGGGATTTCGTCAACGAATCGGGCAATCCGGGCTATTTCCGCCAGACCTTGCAAGTTTACGAGCGGGCCGACGAACCTTGCCGACACTGCGGAACGGCGCTACGGCAAGGCCGACTGGGTCAGCGGGCAACCTACTGGTGCGGGAAGTGCCAGCGATGAAAGCCCCCGAGCCAATCCGTGCAGGCGCCCGCAAAACAACCCGGCACAATGCGCTAAGCTGAAAGAATGGATTCTTACCCGGTGTTCAACACACAAAAAAGAACTAACCCAGAGAAGAATGCCATGAAGAAAGCGACCACCCATACCATGTATATGCACCTCATAGAGCCGCAACCCAAAGTCAAGATTCCCGCGCCGAGGCCCAAGACGTTGACGGCTTGGCTGGCCGAGTTGCCGCTGACCAATTCGCGGCGCTGCTTCAACGCCATAGACGCCGTGCTGGAAGCCTTCAACGCCGACGCTAAGATTCCAGCGGCCACCCGGCTGGAGCTGGCGGAACTGCTCCGGCCCATGGTTTGCCTGTTGGCGGAGCGGGCGGAAAGCCATTTCATGGACGCGCCGCTGCCCTATCCGCCCCAAGCGGAGTATTACGCAGGGCTGGCGCTGCGCCTACATGAGCGCCTGGGCAGGGCCTACGCGCTGGCCGGACTCGATCCGAACTACAAGCCGGGCTGGTTCGAGAAAAGCGAGCGCCATCTGACCCGGTCCCTATACCGGGCGCTCCAACATTGGGGGCTGGTGCTGCTGCGGACGGCCCAGCAATATCGGACGCCGACAGCGGACTACTGGGCGATGCTGTATGACTTGTACCGGAACACTGAAATCCGCCAACTCTTGCTGGCCCGCTTCGATGATCCCGAGGAACCCGAAAGCTGCCAGACGCCCTTGGGCGTATTCAAGCGGACCCTGCTGTTCGCGCTGACCAGCACCCGCCATTTGCGGCAGCGGGATATGTGGCATGTCTACGACCTACTCGGCACCTTGGTGGACCAAGCGGTGCTGAGCGCCGAAAATGAACGGGAGGGCGAACCCGCCGAATTCTTCGTGCGCTTGAACGAGGCCCGCCCGCCTTTTTGCAGTCATCCCGAAGACGGCGAGGACAAGGCCAAGCGCCGGTTCCTATTCACCGGGGACTTGACCCGCGAATTGAGCAAACAAGCCCTGCTCCAAACCGCCGAGATCGGTTCCGAAATCAGCGCCAAGGACAAGCGCGCCATCGACCGGGCCGCCTTGTTGCGCATGGCTAAAAACCTGGAAGGCAGCCATAAGCGCAAGGGCGAACGCAAGGCCCAGGACGAAACCTGCCGTTGCGTGCTCGGGCTGGGCCGCTTCATGAGCGCCCTTCTCCCTGCGTCCACGGCGTCAAAGGCCTCGGCGCGGCCCAGTTCCTCGTTCAATCCCGACTTGGTTGATCGGCTCATTACCGACAACTTGGATTTCGCCCCCGAGGACCGCAGGGCACTCCTTCCTCAGGGCATGCATCTCGAACCGGAATTCGGGGACCGCAACATTCGCAGCGAAATGATGGCGTCAAAATTCTTCGCGAAAAGAAGCCTAACCCGCGAAGACATCTGGCAGACGGAGCCAACCGCGACGCCCCCCGCCGAAGCCGAGAACGCCGTGGTGGAGGCCCGCATCGCCAACGCGAGCCAGCACGGCTATTGCTTGGCTTGGCCGTCGGACCAAGTGGCGGGGGTTCGGATTGGGGAATTAATTGGCGTGCTTGACGAGCAGGCAGCCTCATCCATATCCATAGGCGTGATCCGCTGGCTGCATTGCGCCGATGGGCAGGTCATGCTGGGGGTGGAGCAACTGACCACCGCCGCCGAGCCGGTGGACATTCTGGACCCAGCCATGAAGCCCGCCGCGAAAGGCTTGCTCATGCCGCCGGAACCGGGCCTCCGAACCGTCCCGGAATTATTGGCTTTGCCGGGCAAGGCCCAGATAGGCACCATGGTGTTCGTGCGCGGCGGCGACCCCCACGGAAAATTCTATCGAGCGCATCGTCTGCACGAGAACACGGCCTCGTTCAGCCGGTTTGGGCTGGTGGCTGGATAAGAGGCCCGCCGGGATGCGGGGGACGGTCTTGCTGAGCGAAGCCGAAGCCAGCACCGCCAAGCCGGTCAATCCCCGCCCCCCGAAGAGCCAGCCCTCAAAGCCCCGCCGCCTTCCACGCTTCGTCCACCGCCTTGAGCGCCGCGTCGCCATACTTACGGGCCAGTTCGCGGGTGCTGGCGACAGCGTCGGCGAACCGGGAATCGGGCCGCAAACGAGTGGTCAGCGCTTCGTACCAGATGCGTCCGGCGACCTCCCAGGCATTGCCGCCCAGCGCCATGGCCGCGAGATAAAAGGCATGATTGGGGATTCCGTAATTGGCATGCACGCCGCCGTAATCACCACCACCGCCGCGATAATACTTCCACATGTGGCTTGGCTGCGGGTCTTTGCCGAGTTAAAGCACAGCCCCACCAAATCTCGCGTCATTCATCTGGTTTTATAAGTCCAAGTTGCGAATCGCTTGGAATTTTGAATCCAAAGCAAGCATCAGACTCCACCGCCTATCCAAAGTAACGGCGGCGCGGAAGCGGCGAGAAAAAGCCTCAAGCCAAGGATTCCGCGAACTTCGCCTCAACCCGCAGATAACTGGCGGTCCCGCCCGGCACACGGGAAAAAATATCCTGCCATACCGGGTCGGCCTGAATGCGCTTCCAGGTCTCGTCCCGTTGCGCGGCGCTTTCCCAGCGGATGATCCAAGTCAGATTGGCGGAACCCAGCGGGTCCAAGGTCTCGCCGCCGACTTCGGGCGCGGCGTCGGTGTTCGCCCAGAATCCCAACAAATCGAGTTGGCCGGACATGAAGGGAATCGCCTCGGTTCTCGCCCACGCTTTGTAGGCGTCCAGGAGTTCGGGGTTGAAGTGGTAGTTTCTGATTTCGTAGAACATGGGTGGACTCAGTGGTTAGTGGTTAGTGGTTAGTGGATGGCATGATACTGAAAACAGGTCCGCAATCTCAGTTCCCGCCGCTTTCCGCTAAAATTCCGCCCCATGAAACTAGACCCCGCCACCCTCGCCCGCCATACCCCCTTGATGCAGCAATACCTCCGCATCAAGGCCGAACAACCCGACCGCCTGCTGTTCTTCCGCATGGGGGACTTCTACGAGCTGTTCTACGACGACGCCCGTAAGGCCGCCCGGCTGTTGGACATCACCCTGACCTCGCGGGGCGAATCCGCCGGGGAACGCATCCCCATGGCCGGCGTCCCCTATCACGCCGTCGAGGGCTATCTGGCCCGGCTGGTCAAGCTGGGCGAGTCGGTCGCCATCTGCGAGCAAATCGGCGATCCCGCCCTCGCCAAGGGTCTAGTGGAACGGCGGGTGGTGCGGGTCGTCACGCCCGGCACGGTCACGGAAGAAGCTTTACTGGAAGAGCGCCGCGACAACGTGCTGGTAGCCATCGCCCCGGTCGGGAAAGCGCTGGGATTGGCCGCGCTGGACTTGGCGGGCGGGCGGTTCGCGGTGCAGCAGTTGGAGAGCGTCGAAAGCCTGTTGGGCGAATTGGAGCGGCTGAACCCGTCGGAAATCCTGGTCGGCGAGGACTGGCCGCAGCCTCTGGGCGTGGCCTCCCGGCGCGGCCTGACCAAGCGCCCGGCGTGGCATTTCGAGCCGGAAAGCGCCCGTCATCTGCTGCTGCGCCAGTTCGGCACCCAGGACTTGGCGGCATTTGGTTGCGAACGCCTGCCCGCCGCCATCGCCGCCGCTGGTTGCCTGGTCCAATACGTCCGGGAAACCCAGCAGCGCGCCCTGCCCCCCTTCCAGGGCTTGCGGGTGGAAAGCCATGCCGACGTGATCGTGCTGGACGCGGCCAGCCGCCGCAATCTGGAATTGGATTTTCACCCGTCGGGCCGGGGGGAACTGACCCTGTTCGGCGTGCTGGACCGCACCGTTACCGCCATGGGCGGACGGCTGCTGCGGCGCTGGCTGCACAGCCCTTGGCGCGACCGGCGGGTGTTGGAGAGCCGTTATCAGGCCATCGGCACGTTGCTGGATGATGGCGGTTTCCGCGCCGTCCGCGAGTTGCTGCGGACGGTGGGGGACATCGAGCGCATCGCCTCCCGCATCGCCCTGAAATCGGCCCGGCCCCGCGACCTCGCCACCTTGCGGCTATCGCTGGCCGGATTGCCCGCCATCCACGCGGCGCTGAACAATCTGGAAGCGCCGCGCCTGATCGCGTTGCGGGAAAAAATCCGCGAACAGCCGGACCTCCTCGACCTGCTGCAACGGGCCATCATCGACAACCCGCCCATGCTGATCCGGGACGGCGGCGTCATCGCCGAGGGCTACCACTCGGAACTGGACAGCCTGCGCGACCTCAGCCAGAACACCGAGCGCTTCCTGGTGGAATTGGAGCAGCGCGAGCGGCAGCGCACCGGCATCGCCACGCTCAAAGTCAACTTCAACCGGGTGCAGGGCTTCTTCATCGAGCTGTCCCGCAACCATGCCGAGAAAGTGCCGGTGGATTACGTCCGCCGCCAGACCTTGAAGGGCGTGGAGCGCTACATCACCCCGGAATTGAAGACCTTCGAGGACAAGGTGCTGGGCGCCCGCGAGCGTGCCCTGGCTTTCGAGAAAGCCTTGTATGACGGGCTGCTGGACGAACTGGGGACTTATCTGAACGACCTGCGGCTATGCGCCGATGGATTGGCGGAACTGGACGTGCTGGCGAATCTGGCGGAACGGGCCGACCGTCGGGGTTATGTCGCGCCGGTGCTGAGCGAGACGCCGGGCATCAAGATCGTGGCGGGGCGGCATCCGGTGGTGGAAAGCGTGCTGGCCGAGCCGTTCGTGCCGAATGATTTGGAGATGTCGCCAGAAAGACGTATGTTGATTATTACTGGACCAAATATGGGAGGAAAGTCAACCTGCATGAGACAAATTGCGCTGATTGTGCTGATGGCCCATATCGGCAGCTTCGTGCCCGCCGACAGCGCCGTCATTGGCCCGGTGGACCGCATCTTCACCCGCATCGGCGCGTCGGACGACCTCGCCAGCGGGCGCTCGACCTTCATGGTGGAAATGACCGAGACCGCCCACATCCTTCACCACGCCACGGCCAACAGCTTGGTGCTGATGGACGAGATCGGGCGCGGCACCAGCACTTTCGATGGGCTGTCCCTGGCCTGGGCGGCGGCGGGGCATCTGGCGCGGGAAATCAAGGCGTTCACCCTGTTCGCCACCCATTACTTTGAACTCATTGCCCTGCCGGAGGAATGTCCGGGGGTCCACAACATCCATTTGGATGCGGTGGAGCATAAGGACGGCGTGGTGTTCCTGCACGCGGTGAAGGATGGTCCGGCCAATCAAAGCTATGGCTTGCAGGTGGCGGCGTTGGCGGGCGTGCCGAAGAAGGTGGTGCAGAAGGCGCGGGAGAAGCTGGCGACGTTGGAGAAGCAGGCTTATGCGAAGAATTCACGGGGGAAGGAGAGCCAGCAACTGGATTTGTTTAGCGTGAATGAGCCGAGTCCGGCGTTGCTGAAATTGCGGGATATTTCGCCGGAGGATGTTAGCCCTAAGCAGGCGTTGGAGTTGTTGTATTTGTTGAGGGAGTTGGCGGGGTATTAGGTTTGGGGGTCGTGACTTGTGGGATTGACGTTATGAATTGTGGAGCTTACTGTTCCGGCTTTTGCGGCAAAAGCAACGCATAAGCAAACTGCCCACATGGCAATTTTGCTGCCTACTTCACGTTAGACCTTTTCGATGACGGACCATGTTGTTCCCAACGCACACACAACTCGGAATGCAGCTAGCTTGGCGCTTCACCGAGGTATTACCAGAAACCTTTGAACGCGACCGCGAGAAAGTTCGCGGGATCAGGTTTCCCATTGTTACTCCCCTTCCGCTCACCGGACAACCGACCAAGCCCATTGATCCACGTCATATAGATGGCCCGTTTATCTACGCCCTCTTTGCCGAGACGGGAGCAATCAAGTACGTGGGCGTTGCCACAGAGGAGTATATTCTTTCGCCACTCGACCGTTGGATCAGACCAAACAAGGAAAAGACAAGACACTATTGGGCACACGGTACGAATAAAAAGAACGGTGGCGTCGTGGTAAAAATGGCCGAAGGCCTCGTGTCGGGCGAAGGTCCGTATAGCCTGTACTTCACCAACTATGGACGCGTTGTGCCAAGACTGCAAAACCGTGCTGCTTCCCTTGGGGTTCCATTTGGCGGGTTCGCATCTGTGGCATCCGGCAAGCTCCTTGAGGAACTTGAGCACGCGCTCATCTACTCACTGCAACCCCCGTGGAACGAGAGGAAACGGCGCAGTCCACCGAAGAGTGGGATTTTGCGAATCGCCGATTACTGGAACGCTCCGTGAAAAGGCCCAATTCCTAACAAGCGTAGCCCGGACAAAGCGCAGCGGAATCCGGGCCACGAGTATTAGGTATATTCATCGTTCCCACGCTCAGCGTGGAAATCCCGTCCCGGCCACTCTGCGGTCCATAACGACTAGAAACCCTCGAAATCCCCCATAACCCGCCGCCGATACCGCATCACTAAAAAAGCTGGACTATTGGCGGTATTCCAGCGCGGCGAATTGGGCGGGATTGCCGGGGTTGATTCCGGTGGATTGTTGGTATTGAGTTATTCGGTGACGGGCCGCAGATCGGCCTTAACGGCGCTCCCACGCTGAGCGTTGGATCGACGAAAACCCGCAGCCATGGACAAACCCCGCCCAACGTAGTGCAATAGCGCTCATTCGCCCACCCACCGGACACCCGCCCATGGCCGTCACCATCGAATCCATCATGGAAACCCTGAACCAGGTCGCCAAAATGTCTGCGGAAACCGCCCAGCAAATGAGGGAAACCGACCGCAAACTCAAGGAAGTCACCCAAGCCATCGGACGCTTGGGCAACCGACTCGGCGAATTCGTCGAAGAAATGGTCCGGCCCGCCGTGGTGCGGCTGTTCCGGGAACGCGGCATCGACGTACACGAGGTCCACCAACGCGCCTCCGCCCAACGGGACGGCGACGCCATGGAAATCGACCTGCTCATCGTCAACGACATCGACGCCATCCTCGTGGAAACCAAGAGCGAACTGAAAACCGACGATGTGCGCGAACACCTAGACCGGCTCGCACGCTTTAAGAAGCTCTTTCCAACCTATAAAAATCACCGGGTCATGGGAGCCGTGGCGGGCATGGTCGTCCCTGACGAAGTGGCCCGCTACGCCTATCGGCAAGGCTGCTTCGTGCTGGCCCAAAGCGGCGATTCTGTCACCATCCGCAACGACGCGGCATTCAAGCCGAAGGTTTGGTAAGCCAGAACCGGATCGAACAAAGGCGTCGGGCATGAGTACATGCCCGACCTACAACACTGAGCGTGGGAACGATAAAAGAGAATATCCCCCTTAAATCATTCGCGAGATCAATCATGTACGCCATCCGCCAGATAATTGAAGACCCGCAAGACTCCATTTTCGTCCCCCAAGAACTCCGCCACCGCCCCATCGAAGTGCTCTTCATCGCCTTGGAGCAAGACAGCGAAGCGTCGGCGGCGGGCAAACCAAAACCCCACCGGGACGCCATCAATGCTTTCCGTGGCAAGGGCAAAGGTGGCACAGTGGCGGCGTTGCTGGCTGATCGTGCGGCAGACCGTGAACGTGAGGCATGAACGGATTTTTGCTCGACACCTCGGCCTTGCTGGCTCTGCGCGATGATGAGCCGGGAGCCGCTCGGGTTGACGAGTTACTGCACAACGCCCAAAGCGGCGGGCCTCCCTGCTACTCGTGCTTCATGACCCTGATGGAAGTGTTCTACCGCGTTTGGAAAAATGAAGGCGAAGCCGCCGGGCGCGAGGCTTACGCGGATTGCCTTGCTCTACCGATTCGCTGGCTTCACGAATCCCCGGAATTGCTGGAGCGGGCGGCAGCGGTCAAGGTCACCCACCCGTTGTCGGTTGCGGATGCATGGATTGCGGCGGCGGCGCTGGAACTAGACGCCACGTTGGTTCACAAAGACCCGGAGTTCGAGCGGCTTCCGGGCCTGAAAGAAGAGCGTTTGCCCTATAAGTAGCGGATTGCGGATTCACTGATGAGGAATCCCCCATAAGCATCGCCGAGCGCATCTACGAAACCGTCAAGAACATGCCCGAAGCCCAAGCCGCCGAAGTGTTGGATTTCGCCGAATACGTGAAGGCCAAGCATCCCGCCCAAGCCTCGGGCGAAGCCATCAAAAACCTGTTGGCTACCATGCCCGACGTTGGCGAGGACGACGATTTTTCCCGGCTCCGCAACTTGGCGCGCGAGGGATAGAAACGCAAAAAGGCCGACTCAGTTTCAAAAACCGAGCCGGCCTTTTTTCAGGAAGTTACTTCTTGGCGGCGGCGTCCCGATTCAACATCTTCGACAACTGCGCCGCCGGCACATAGCCCGGCAGGATGGCACCCTTGTCGGTCACGATCATCGGCGTGCCGTTGGCCCCCATGGCGCTGCCCAAGGCCAGATGCTCGTCCACCGGGTTGTCGCACTCCTTGCGCGGCAGGTTCTCGCCCTTTTTGGCCTTGGTGAAGGCGTCGTTGCGGTCCTTGGCGCACCAGACCGAGACGGCCTTGTAGTAGGACTCGGTGTCCGGGCCGCTGCGCGGGAAGAAGAGATAGCGGATTTCGATGCCTTCCCTCAAATAGCTGTCGATCTCGGAATGCAGCTTCCGGCAGTAGCCGCAATCGATGTCGGTGAAGACATAGGCCACATGGCTGCCCATCTTCGGCTTGAACACGACCATGTTATTGGTGCCCACCTTCTCCAAGGCGTTCAACCGCGCCCCCGCCTGCTTCTTCTCGGTCAAGTCCTCGCGAGCCTTGATGTCGATCAAGGAGCCTTGCACCAGATAACGGCCATCCTCCGACACGTAGAACAGCTTCGGACCCACGGCGACTTCGTATAGGCCGGGCATGGGCGAAGGTTCGATGGAATCCGGCTTCACATTCGGCAGCGCTTGCTTGAGCGCTTCCTCAATGGCCTTGGTGTCGGCGGCTTGGATCGAGCCGGAAAGGAGAAGAGCCAGCCCCCCAAGGGCCATGCCAAGTAGCTTTTTCATAGTATTCCAGAGGGTTAAGGTAGGATTCGGTCAGGAAAGCAGGCGGTCTATATCCAGCACGAAGGCCAGACTCATCAGGCACAGCAGGATGAAAATGCCGACCTGCTGGCAGAACACTTGAGTTTGCTCGGACACCGGGCTGCCCTTGATGGCCTCCACCAAATAGAACAGCAGATGGCCGCCATCCAGCACGGGAATGGGCAGCAGGTTCATGATGCCAAGGCTGATGCTGACGATGGCGAGGAACTTCATGAACTGCCCAACGCCGGAACTGGCGGATTGTCCCGCGTACTGCGCGATGCTGATGGGACCGCTCAAGTTTTCGACCGCCGCCTTACCAACGATCATTCGGCCTATCATCCGCAGCGTCAACCCGGAATATTCCACGGTTTTTTCGACGGCGGCGCCGAAGGCGGCCATCGGTCCCAGCCGGTACTCGGTCTGCATCGACTGCCCTAGTTCTTCCGGCACATGCACGCCCGCCCCGATCCGGCCAATCTTGCCCTCGGCGGAATCCACGGACTTCGGCGTGATGTCCACGGGGAACTGGGCACCATCGCGCTCGATGACGGCTTTAATCAGGGTCTCGGGACGCGCCCGGACATATTCGACCCACTGCTTCCAGGTTTCGACGGCCACACCATCGGCGCTAATCACCTTATCGCCCGGCTTCAAGCCGACCAGTTGCGCCGAGCTGTCCGGCTCAATCCGCTCAATGACCGGCGGCAAGGCCGGCTCGAAGGGACGGAAGCCCAGCTTCTTGTAAAGCGCGTCGGGCTGCTGGACCACGTCGGCGGGAATATTGAGGGCAAGCTCCCGCGTCGCGCCATCGGTCGTCTTCACGGTGACGGGAATGGTCCGCTCGTCCATCGCCTTCTCGACCACTTCGCCGATGGCGAGCGTCCAGGTCGGCGTCTCGTCCCCGTCCACCGCAATGATTTCATCGCCCTCGTGGAAACCGGCCTGCGCCGCCAGGGTGCCCTGAGCCACCGGACCCAGCACGGGCCGCGTGCCGGTCTCCCCCAGCATGAAGACGCCCCAGTAAATCAGTATCGCCAGGAAGAAATTGAATATTGGCCCGGCGGCGACGATGCCAGCGCGGCGCGGGATGGATTGCCGGTTAAAGGCATAGGGCAGATCGGCGGGGGCGACTTCGCCCTCCCGCTCATCGACCATTTTGACGTAGCCCCCCAGCGGCAAGGCACCGACCACAAATTCCGTGGCGGCGGGAGAGGCTTGGTGACGCCAGAGCGGCTTTCCGAATCCGATGGAAAACCGGATGACCTTGACACCCAGGCGGCGGGCTGCCCAATAGTGGCCGAACTCGTGGAAGGCGATCAGGACCGCCAGGGCCACGATGAAGAAGAACAGCGTATGGAGCAGCGACAGCATGATGAATTAAGGCACTCCTAGCCGGGTGATGTAAGCGTGCGCCGCCGCACGGGCCGAACGGTCGGCCTCCAACACGGCGTCGATGGTGTCCGCCGGACCCGTGGGCACCGCGTCCATGCAATGGGCGATGGTGTCCGGGATGGCCGTGAAGCGTATCTGGCCGTCCAAGAAGGAAGCGACGGCCACCTCGTTGGCGGCGTTGAGTATCGCCGGGCCACTGCCACCCGCCCTCACGGCCTCGTAGGCCAAACGCAGACAAGGGAAACGGTCCAAATCCGGCGGTTCAAAGTCCAATTGTCGGACCCCGAACAAATCCAATGGTTCCGCCCCGGAATCGAAGCGCCCCGGCCAGGCCAGGGCGTGGGCGATGGGGATGCGCATGTCGGGGTTGCCCATTTGCGCCAGCACCGTGCCGTCCATGTAATCCACCAGGGAGTGGATGACGCTCTGCCGATGCACGACCACTTGCACCAGTTCCGGCGGCATGTGGAACAGCAGGCAAGCTTCGATAAGCTCCAGCCCCTTGTTCATCATGGTGGCGGAATCCACCGAAATCTTCCGGCCCATGACCCAATTGGGATGGGCGACGGCCTGATCCGGGGTGACGTGTTCCAGTTCGTCCAAGGGCTTCCGCAGGAACGGCCCGCCCGAGGCGGTCAGCAGGATGCGGCGCACTTCGGCAGCCCGACGACCGGCATGGTAGTTGGCCGGCATGCACTGGAAGATGGCGTTGTGCTCGCTGTCGATGGGCAGAAGGTCAGCGCCCGACTCGGCCACCGCCGCCATGAACAGCGGGCCGGACATAACCAGGGCTTCCTTGTTCGCCAGCAACACGGCCTTGCCAGCCTTGGCCGCGGCGAGGGTCGGCAAGAGGCCGGCGGCCCCGACGATGGCGGCCATCACGGCGTCCACTTCCGGCAGCACGGACACTTCTTCCAACGCCTTCGCGCCGCTCAGGACTCGAATCTTGACCAGGCCGGCGGCGTCCAGGCGGTTCCGCAACTCAGCGGCCTGTTCCGCGCCGATCATCACCACGTAATCGGGCGTGAACCGGACGCATTGCTCGAACAGGCGGTCGAGATTGTGATTGGCGGTGAGCGCGACCACGCGATATTGGTCGGGGTGCCGCCCCACCACATCCAGCGTGCTGACGCCGATGGAGCCGGTCGAACCGAGTACGCAGATGCCTTTCATTTATTCATGCTCCTCATGGACCGCGCCGTCGTCAGGCAGGGCGGGCGCTTCCATGACTTCTTGGGTGTCGGGGTTCAGAATCAGGGTGGGCTGGTCCGTGCCGCTGACGCTCAGGAACAACCCCATGAGCAGGGAACCGGCGTAGAACACCGACACGCCCGCCAGAAGGCTGTCGATCCGGTCCAGCACGCCGCCGTGTCCGGGCAGGATCGTGCCGCTGTCCTTCGCGCCAGCGACGCGCTTGGCGAGGCTTTCGAACAAATCGCCGCAGATGGACACGGCGACGGTAATCAAGGACAGAAAGATGAAATCGGCGATTTCAACGCCGCCCAGGCCGAACAGGAACGCCGCGCCCAAAGCGAATAGGCCCGTGGCGAACAAGGCGCCATACACGCCCTCGGTGGTTTTGCCGGGGCTTATATCCGGGGCCAGCTTGGTGAAGCCCCAGTTCCGGCCAAAGAAATACGCCGCCGCGTCGGCAACCCAGACCAGCAGCACCAGATACAAGACCTGCTGGGCTTCGAAATTAAGGCGCAGCCAGACCATCATGATCCAGGCCGAGACCAGCACGAAGCCACCCGCCAACAGCTTGGCATACATGGGGTAGCTCAGCTTGACCAGCTTCTCCGGGCAACGGCGAAACGCCATTCCCCAGGCCAGCCACCAAACCACCACCGGCCCGAAGAACCACCAGGGCAAGGTGTCAGGCAACGAGGCCCGAAATAAATAGACAAACAGCATGGTGGCCAGCATCGCCACCATGAATCCGGCGCGGGCCGGCACATGGGTGAGTCCGCCTAAGCCCGTCCACTCGTGGGCGGCGGCCAGGATAATCAATCCCCACAGGATGGCGAAGCCATCCAGGGGCAGGAACAAAATCGCGGCGATGGTCAGGGGCGCCAACACCAGGGCCGTAATGACGCGGGTCTTTAGCATGGGACGACTTCTTGTAGTTCTAATGGATGAAGGATGGATGGAAACGAATGGCCCGGCTGGATCAGCCAGCGGGCCATGCTCGCCGGGAACCCGACCGACGGGATTGATGAACCGCTCGCGGCCCGGGTCCCCAACAGATTTGTCATGGCGCCTCAGCCCACGGACAGGGCTTCGACCTGCTCACCCGTGCAACCGAAGCGCCGCTGGCGACCAGCATAATCAGCCAGGGCTTGGTCCAGCGCGGCATCATCGAAATCGGGCCACAGCACGGGGGTGAAATACAATTCGGTGTAGGCCAACTGCCATAACAGGAAGTTGCTGATGCGCCGTTCCCCGCCAGTGCGGATGAACAGGTCCGGCTCCGGCAAATCCGCCAAGGCCAAGTGGGATTCGAACAAGGCGTTGTCGATGGCGGCGGCGCTTAATTCGCCCCGTTCGGCTCGCTCCGCCAAGGCGCGGGCCGCTTGCAGAATGTCCCAGCGCCCGCCGTAATTGGCGGCGATGACCAAATTAAGCCGCTGGTTGTTCCGGGTCAGTTCTTCCGAGGCGGCAATCCGCTCCTGCAAAATCGGCGCGAACGCGGCACGGTCGCCAATGATCCGCAGCCGCACGCCACTCTCATGCAGCTTCATGGTTTCGCGCTCGAGACTGGCGACGAACAACTCCATGAGCAAGGACACTTCCTGCTGGGGGCGCCGCCAATTCTCGCTGCTGAACGCGAACAGGGTCAGCGCCTCGATTCCTTTGCTTAAACAATATTCCACCGTCTTGCGCACCGAACCCACGCCGGCCCGATGACCGGCGGTGCGGGGCAAAAACCGTTTCTTGGCCCAGCGGCCATTGCCATCCATGATGATGGCAATATGGCGCGGCAACCGGCTGTCAGTGCTTGCAATCAGGGGAGCATCCATTCCATTTTTGCGCTAATTATGGGAGCAGCGGTATGACCCTACCGCCGGGAACCGTGCCCGCCGCCGGATGATCCGGTGGGCGGATACGGGATGGTGAATACCGCCGTAGAAAAGCGGCTGAATTCGCGGCATCTCTGACAACCGGGGCTTTAAACGGCCATCAAATCCGTTTCTTTTTCTCCCAGAACCTTGTCCACTTCCTTGACGTACTGGTCGGTCAGCTTTTGAATCTGGTCCTGGCCCTTGCGCTCCAAGTCCTCGGAAATGGCCTTTTCCTTCAAAGCGTTCTTGAGTTCGGTGTTGGCATCGCGGCGGATGTTGCGGATGGCGACCTTGGCGTTTTCCGCCTCGTGACGCACCACCTTGACCAAATCCTTGCGGCGCTGCTCGGTCAGCGGTGGCATCGGCACCCGGATGACCGTCCCGGCGTTGGAAGGATTCAGCCCCAAATCGGAGGTGAGAATGGCTTTCTCAATGGCCTGGACCATGTTCCGCTCCCAGGGCGTGACCGCCAGGGTACGGGCGTCTTCGATGGTGATATTCGCCGTCTGGCTCAGCGGCACGTCATTGCCGTAATAGGACACGGTGACGTGATCCAAGAGGCTCGGATGGGCGCGGCCCGTCCTGATCTTGGCGAGTTCATGCTTGAGCGCCTCGATGCTCTTGCCCATGCGCTCGGTGGCCCGTTTTTGAATAGAGTCGATCATGCTTGTTTCCCGGTTTCTATCAAAGACCCAATCTCTTCGCCATTGACCAAGCGCATCACCGCGCCGGATTCAAAGATGTTCATCACCCGCAGCGGCATGTCGTGGTCTCGGCACAACACCAAGGCCGTCGCGTCCATGACGTTCAAGCGCTGATCCAGCGCCTCGTCGTAGGTCACACGCGGATAAAACACGGCGTTGGGATTTTTCAGGGGATCGGCGGAATACACGCCGTCCACCTTGGTGGCTTTAATCAGCAGGTCCGCGTTGATTTCGATGGCACGGAGACTGGCGGCGGAATCGGTGGTGAAGAAGGGATTGCCGGTGCCGGCGGCGAAGATGACCACCCGCCCCTTTTCCAAGTGTCGGACGGCGCGGCGCTGAATGTAGTCCTCGCAGACCTGGTTGATCTTCAAGGCGGACATGACCCGCACCGGCTGGCCGAAATGCTCCAGGGCGTCCTGCATCGCCAGGGCGTTCAGCACGGTCGCCAACATGCCCATGTGATCGCCGGTCACGCGGCCCAAGCCTTCGCCGGCCTTTTCCGCGCCACGAATGAAGTTGCCGCCGCCAATCACTAGGCCGACCTGAATGCCGGCGGCGCAGAGTTCCTTGATTTCGAGCGCGAGACGCCGGATGGTTTGGGGGTCGATGCCGCCCCCCTGTTCGCCCATCAGGGCTTCGCCGCTCAGTTTGAGCAAAATCCGCGTGTATGTTCTTGGCGCACTCATCGGAAAATCCTGTTCTTAATGCTCAAGAAACGGGCGCTCGCGGCGGATTGCCGCGAACACCCGGCCATCATTGCGGGATGCTTAACGCAGACCCGCCTGGGCCATGACTTCTTCGGCGAAATTGCTTTCGACTTTTTCAATGCCTTCGCCGACCTCAAGACGGGCGAAGCGCTGGACGCTCGCGCCCTGGCCGCTCAACAGCTTGCCGACAGTTTGGTCGGGGTCTTTGACGAAAGGCTGGCCGGTCAGGGTGATTTCACCCAGGTACTTCTTGATGCGGCCTTCGACCATCTTCTCGACGATGTTGGCGGGCTTGCCCTCGGCGGCGGCTTGGGCCGCGAAAATCTCCCGCTCCTTGGCGATGGTGTCGGCGGGCACGCCGGTCTCATCGACGCACACCGGCTTGCTGGCCGCGATGTGCATGGCGATGTCCTTGCCCAGCTCGGGGGTGCCGCCGGTCAGTTCGACCAGCACGCCGATGCGGGTGCCATGCAGATAGCTCGCCACCCAGCCCGCCTCAGAGACGAAACGCTCGTAGCGGCGGACATTGATGTTCTCGTCGATCTTGGCGACCATGGCCCGGCGGGTTTCCTCGATGCTGGAACCGGACGGCATGGCGACCGCCAGCAGCTCCTCCAGCGTGTTGGCCTCGGACCCCAGGGCGGTTTCCGCGACGGCGGCGGCGAAGGCCATGAACTCATCGCCCTTGGCAACGAAGTCGGTTTCGCTGTTGACTTCCACGATAGTGGCGCACTTGCCGTCGGCGCTGGTCTTGACGCAGATGCAACCCTCGGCGGCGGTGCGACCAGATTTCTTATCGGCCTTCGCGAGTCCCGCCTTGCGCATCATCTCCACGGCGGCTTCCAAATCGCCATCGGTTTCTCCGAGCGCCCTCTTGCATTCCATCATGCCGGAACCCGTGCGCTCCCGCAGTTCCTTAACCATTGCAGCCGTGATATTGGCCATTAACCGATCCTCTACGTTAACAATTGCTGTGAAATCTTAAGCGTTCATGCTTATGAAAACGCCCCCCGAAGGAGGCGTGTCGAACCGTTCGAGCCTAAGCCCGGCGATTCCTTATTCGGCGTAAGCGGCTTCCGCCTCGGCCTGGGCCGCTGCCGCCGAGTCCATCTCCACAAACTCGTCTTCGCCGCCACCCGCCGCGTCCGGGGTGTTCGAGCGGCCTTGCAGGATCACCGCCGCCGCGGACTGGACATACAACTGGACCGCACGGATGGAGTCGTCGTTGCCCGGAATCACATAGTCGATGCCGACCGG
>NZ_JBTEKS010000055.1:0-16994 GCF_054333355.1 Methylomagnum sp.
TCCCTGAGTTCGGCCTTGGTCTCGCGCCACCAAGCGGGAAGGGTGGCCTTCCAATGCCGCACCCGCCGGATCAGCCGCTTCACTACGAAGACCATCAGCAACACGAACAAGCCCAGTCCCAGCCAGGCCGTCACCGCCTGCGCCCGGTAAAGCTCCACCGAGAACACCGTCTCCAAGAACATCTCGGTCAGCAGCTCCAGGGTTTCCAGGACCAGTTCCACCCCGTGGAGCAGCAGCCCCAGCAGCATATCGCCCCAGATCAAAAGGATCAGTAAGCCGACCCCGATTAAACCCGCCTTTTTCATAACGTGTCGATTCTTGGCTTTTTTATCGTCATGGGCCGCGTGTGCCCCTCTGAGGTAATGGTGTGCGGCCGCCTCAGGGGGCGGCATACCCGGCGAATTATACGCCGGGTTGGGGGAGGCGTTGTTTAAGGAGGCGGCGGCGCGGGCGCGCCGATTATGGTGGGACTGCGGCTTTTTGTTTGTGGTCCCGCCCCTTCGATTACGGTCAGGACAGGCTTCAGGCGGCAAATAACCGCCTGCAAGGCGGGACTACGAACACTTTAAGGCATTGAATAACAAGGGCTGCGTAAGTCCTATATGAGAGAGTTTGTAGCGCGAATTGGTCGATTCCCGCGCAAAATCCGTAGGTTTCGAGGCTTAGACAACCCCGAATATCTTCGAGGCCCATTCCTTCCGTTCCAGCCCCGCAATCAAGGAATCAACGAAATCCTCGGCGCGGCGCCGTTCCTCTCGATTGAGGCTGGGGTAAATCTTTCGATAGATGGCATTGAACTCCCGAATATGGCCGAGTGTGTAGGGCGCATGAATGCTGAAGAAGTAGCGCTTTAATTCGTCGAAATGTTCCGAATACAAGTAATTGATGTTTATCGCGTTCATGTTGGGTGATTGAAAAGCAGGTTCTTGAAATTGATAGCACTTGTTGTGCCACATGGAGGCATGAAACATTTCAAACACTTGGGCTGCTGAACAAATCCTTGCTCCGGTTTAGCGGTTAAAATTGGTTGGGTTAACCACAAAGGCTATTCAACGGTGGACTTGCTCGTTGGGCTTTTTCCAATGGATGGAAAATAAGCGATCACTACTATATCGGCCTAAATCCCGCTGCTTGAAGGCCTGCGACATTATTCATCACGAGCCACGAACGGCATGGCGCGTTTGGTTGGCCGGAAAAACGAGCCGGAAGAATTAAGTCTAATTTTGTGCTGCGATGCCCGGAATACGAGGTAATACTTAGTTTACGAAGTGCTAGGCCATAGTAACAATACTAAACCAGGAACCCTGGCAGCCGAATCCCCTCCAATGCTTCGTAATGCTTTTGAACTAAGGACTCGAATGGCCTTTGGATAGGGGCTGTTTTATCGAAAGCTTCGGTCAAGGATTGAATCAGTTGTGAGTGCAATGGAATGAACGCTTCCACATTTTTCTGCCGCGAATGCTGCCATTGTCGGGTTTCGTCCAGATCGGTCGAACCGGGGGCAAGGTGCGAAATCTCCCAACCGGGATTCCCCGTAATCGGCGACCGTTGCCGGGCGTTTTTGCATGACCCGAGAAGGGCGCGGCATGTCATGCCGACCGCCGCTACGTCGGTGCCGGTCTCTTATTCACATCCCGAGCCATAAGCATGGGCAGAACCGACGAGCCACAGCGGAGCGCTGAGCAAGATTGGGCCGAGCGGCAGAAGGAAGAGCTTCTGGCGATGCTGGCGCATGAGTTGCGCAATCCCCTGGCGCCCTTGCGGAACGCCAGCGCATTGCTGCGGCGCATTCAGTCTGGCGAACCCAAGGTGGCTTACGCCTGCGCCTTGATCGACCGGCAGGTTAATTACCTTTCGCGCTTGGTCGATGAGTTGCTGGACGTGTCGCGCTTGCTGCGGGGCCGCGTCGCCCTGAAAACCGAACTGGTGGACCTGCGGCACCTACTGAGGCATGCCGCTCAGGATGTGCGGCAGGAGACGCGAGGACGCCGCCAAGCCCTTTCGGTCAGCTTGCCTGACGGTTTGGTGCTGGTGGAGGGCGATTACCTGCGGCTATTGCAGGCCGTCGAACACCTGCTCAACAACGCTTCCAGGTACACCAAGCCGGAGGGCGACATCTTCCTGGAGCTTGAGGCGACCGCGGCGGAGGTGGTTGTGCGGGTGCGCGACAACGGCGTCGGCCTGTCCGATGAGTTGCGGCAACACATCTTCGAACTGTTCGCGCAGGGCGACCGCACCTTGGATCGCACCCCCGGCGGCTTGGGAATTGGGCTGAGTTTCATCAAGCGGGTGGTCGAGCTGCACGCGGGCCGGATTGAAGTCAGCAGTCCGGGACCGGGCTTCGGCACCGAATTCACCTTGCGGCTACCGCGCTGGACCAGCCATCCAGACACCGCGTCTTCAATTCACAAGGCCGCCGCCGGGCCTTCATTCGAAACCGGGCCAGAGGTGTCGGCCACCCGGCACTGAGCTTCCCTGGGAGCGGCTTCCAACCGTGATTTGTCGCTGGCGTGGCTGGAAACCGTTCCCACGTTGGCTATTGAACTTTTGGCGGACATTCGCTCAAACCTTATCTTGTCCGTCGTCCAGCCGGATGCATCGTTGGGTGAAAAACCCCAGGCCTCATATTCCAGCCTTACCCATCCATAACCCATCCATAACCCATGTAAACCTTAAGACTAAGGTTTAATTGCATCAGTACATGTACGTTCGCATCCATACCGATTTTCTTTACACTCCCTGTCAGGTTAAATATTATTCAACATCCAATCAACAATTCCCGGCGCCGGGCCGGGATTTAAAGGCTTGGGTTGACCGGAAATTGACGGCACCGCCAAGGAGGATATTTTCATTCGTCCATCCCACATTTTCCCCTTGTTTTCGAAAACCAGGCATCCGTCCGCTGTTTTGAATTTTTTTGGGTTTTGAATAATGGCCGGTCTTTGGGAGCAAGCAGGACAATGGCTCTGCCATGCCCTATTTAAGAAATCACGTCCAAGGTCAATTTCGATCAATCGAGATGGCCGGGGGCGATGGATAACATGGATTACCCGAAGCAACCATCCCAGGACTGGGATACCCAGAGGAGTCAAGCTTATGGCAGCAGTGGCACAACTCGACAATGAACTGGTTCGACAAGTCCAGAAAGGCGACAAGAAAGCTTTCGATACCCTGGTCAAAAAGTATCAAAGCAAAATCGCCCAACTGGTCAACCGATATATCAAAGACCCCCACGAGGCACTGGATGTATCACAGGATGCCTTCATCAAGGCTTATCGGGCGCTGCCCAATTTCCGGGGAGAAAGCGCCTTTTATACCTGGATGTACCGCATCGCGATTAATACCGCCAAAAACCACATCGCCATGCGGGCGCGGCATTCGTGCGAGGAGGAGGTGGAAATCGAAGAAGCCGAGCAGTTCGAATCCGCCACATTATTAAGGGAATACGACACCCCGGAAGGCTTGGCCCAGAGCGATGAATTGGCGAGGATTATCCAGCGCGGACTGGATGACCTGCCCGAGGAACTCCGCACGGCTTTGAGTCTTAGGGAGTTTTACGGGTATAGCTACGACGACATCGCGAAAATCATGCGCTGCCCGGTGGGCACCGTGCGATCCCGGATATTCCGGGCCAGGGACGCCATCGACAAACGGCTGGAATATCTGCGCGATTAGGCGCGTGGTTTTGCGGGGTGGGTTATGGTGCCGGGAAACTTCCCATGAATAAGCAACTTTCCGGCGGGCACCTAACCCACCCTGCGTGCTAGGGCTGTTTAGGCGATTTTCAGGAAAAGACATACTTGTAGGATGGGTGGAGCGTACTCGCGAAACCCATCGAGCCGGACACAGGGTGATGGGTTTCGCTTCGCTCTACCCATCCTACATCCAGATCAACGGTGACAAGTATTTTCGGAAATCGCCTTAACGCTAAATGAAACAGGGATTCAACCTCGAAGAAATCCCCCCTAACCCCCCCTTTGTAAAGGGGGGAACTCACTTCCCCCTTTGCAAAGGGGGACCGAGGGGGATTTAAAAAGCTTGCTAAGAACCCTGCCGGGGCAGCATTGAAAAGCCCTGTGCACCAATGGATTCATGCACGAAGCGTAATTTGTCGATGACCGAATCACGCAGGATGAAGGGGTACGCATCGGCCAAGCCCATGCCCCGATTGAGATTATTGAGAACGTAGGTCAGAGGGAACCAGTTCTCCATCAAGGCTTCGAAGGATTGGTCGGGAATATCTTCGGCCCGTTCCAACTCAAGGGATGGCTCGTCGGGGCGGGGCGGCTTGAGGGATAAGCCGCACGCGGCGGCGGTTTCCAGGGTATCGACCATATGCAAGTAATGGGCGAAGGTTTCGGCCCAATCCTCCCAAGGATGGGAGCTTGCATACTGGCTGACATAGTGCGCCTGCCAATCCGACGGCGCGCCTGCCTCATAATGCTCTTGCAGGGCTTGCCCATAATCTTCCCGCTCGTCGCCGAATAGCTGGCGGAAGCCGTCAATCCGGCGACTCCCGTCGATCAACCGATTCCAATAATAATGGCCGATTTCGTGCCGGAAATGGCCCAGCAAGGTCCGATACGGCTCGCCCATTTGCTGGCGTCGCTTTTCCCGCTCAGCGTCGTCGGCTTCCACCAGATTGATGGTGATTAGCCCGTTGTCGTGACCCGTCAGCACCGGCGGCGCGTCCGGGTCGTCCGGGTCGGCCAGGAATTCGAAGGCCAAGCCCCGCTCGGGATCGTCGGCCTTGTTCGCCAGGGGCAGGCCGAGATTCACCAAGGTATAGATCAAGCGCCGCTTGGCCACTTCCAGCTTGTACCAATCGACCTTGTGTCCTGGCTGCTCCAGGTCGGGAATGGTCCGCGTCAGGCGGCAGGATTGGCAGAGTGGATGGGAATCAGCGGCGGGCACGGCCCAGTTGCAGACGTTCTCCCGGCTGTAGTTCTCGCATAGCCGGTAAGTCCGCCCCCCGGCGGCGGGGGGTTGCCACAGGCCGTTGCCGAGGGCTTCCAATGAGGCCATGTCGGCTTGATCGGGCAGATAGGCCAGGGCGTGGCCGCATTTCACGCACTGGATGCTTTCGAAGAAGACCAATTGGCGGCAGTGATTACAGTGAAAGATTTTCATGGCGGAGCGGATTTCCTCAGCTGGCGGCGTGCAAAGGCTTGGCGGCTTGGGCCGCGAGTCCGTCGCCGAAGAATTCCGCCAGCAGGCGCCCCACCCGGCCCGGTTGCTCGATCTGCGGCACATGGCCGCAATCCGCCAGCACCACCGTGCGGGAATCGGCCAGCCGTTGGCTCAAGGCCTGGGTCTGCCCCACCGGCACGATCCGGTCACACGCCCCCCACAGCACCAACACCGGCACGGTCAGTGCCTTCAGCCGGTCCAGGATGATTTCCCCGTCCCGCTGGCCTTTCAGGCTGACGCCGCTGCGGGCCGTGGCGATGGTGGCTTCGAGATAGCCCGGCGAGCGGGCCATTTCATAAAGCTCCTCGCGCCATTCGGCGGGCAATTGCTTGGGATGCTCGGCCAGCAGCGCGACCAGGGAAGCGGCCCACAAGCGGGCGCCGGGCGGCGTGCGGTGCCAATGGACCAGCAGCGGCCCGAGTCCCGGCAGCGTCATCAGCCGCAAGGCCCAGCTGATTTGCCGCCCCAGCCCCGCGCTGTCCAACAGGGCCAGGGCGGAGACCCGCTCCGGCTCGGCCAGCGCCAGCCGCATCGCGATGAGACCGCCCAGGGAGTTGCCCACCACGGCGGCCCGCTCCAGCCCCACGGCCTGCATGAAGGACGCCACGAAGGCCGTGAAGAATTCCGGGGAATAATTGCACTTGGGCTTGGCGCTGCGGCCAAAGCCGGGCAGGCTGGGGGCATAAACCCGATGGGTCGCCGCCAGGGCGGGGATGACCCAGCGCCAGGAATAAGCGCTGTCAGCGAGTCCATGGAGCAACAGCAGGGGCGTTCCCCCGTCGTCATTGCCCGCCGTCAGGTATTGGGTGGAAAACTCCCGGGGCGGCAGTTTGATTGGGACGTAGCGTTCGATGATGCCTTCTTGCATGATGTGGATGCCTCACTCGATTGCCGGGATCAATGGGTGGGCCGACCAGACAGGGAGCTGGGCGCGTTGAGGTTGGCGCCCTCGTCCACGCCCACGCCCAGGCGGTCCACCAATTCGCCGCCCAGCCAGCCGGTCAGCATCACCAGCCCAACCCCCGCGAATGACAAAAGATGCGCCCAGACGCCGGGTCCGTCTAGCGGCGCGTTACGGCGCAACATCCAACTCCCGATGAATAGCAGCAGCACCAAGGCATTTCCGACGCCATGCAGCAGGCCGATGGCCTTGGCGCGGGTATTCTGAGGGATGGCCAGCCAGTCAATCAGACCAAAGGGGGACGCCACCAGTCCGCCAATGATGCCCGACACGATCATCCAATAGGCGACCGTCTCGGTCATGGCCCGGCCCGAGATGAGATAAATCACATCAAACACGGCGGCGGTGGCGAATAGCCCCAAAGGAAAAGCGACCAGAATAGGATGGATGGGGTGTCCGAGTATTTTGGCTTTGCTTTCCATATAACCTCCTTGTGAAAAAAACTAAAAACAATTAGCTCCGGCAATAACGAAATATCGTCGGAACGAAGCGGCCCGTCATTAAGCCAGCCTCTGTTGTGACCCGTGAATGGAAGCGGATGTTCCGGGCGGGGGACGATGGTTCCGGCCTTATCAAGGTGGCTGGCCGGAATTGGTCGAGCGGGATTCCGCCCTCCGTCATCGGTGGAAGGGTGGAATCGCCATCATTAACCTTAAGCGGGCGGTGAAGTCCAAAGCAAGCTTTGGACTCCAAGGTCTCGGGAGAATAGGCGCTTTATCTTAATGGCCGTGATGGGAGACGAGGGGCGTAAAAGGGGTTGCTAATTTAAAATCAGGGCGCGGCTGTCCAGTCCGTTCGCGATTAGGCTGGCCGCGCGCCCCCGGCGCCATTCTTTGGCTATGGCCGTAGGGTTCGGGCTATTTATTGCTTTTTTAATAAAGCGTCGAGTCCGGCGAAAGCCTTGAATCCGGCGCCCGAATCTTTGGGTTTTCCCGAGGAAACATCGCCATAGGATGACGCATGAATATAACGGGCATGTTCCTCGTCGTGGCAATACAGGCACAATAACTCCCAATTGCTACCATCGGAGGGATTATCGTCGTGATTGTGGTTGCGATGATGGACTGTTAGTTCGTGGAGATTCTGAAGGGTGAACTCACGGGCGCACCGGCCACAAATCCAAGGGTATAGCTTGAGCGCCTGCTCCCGATAGCCTTTCTCGCGGTCATCCTTCTCGCGCCGGGCGTTCGCCACCACCTGATCGAGTTTCGTCCGATCCGGGCCAGTTCTCTTTCTCACCATGGGTTCGACTCCTTATATATGTAATGTGGTTTGACCGACCGTGCCTGACGGTCGAGGTTTCCAAATAAGCATAATCCCGGCAATGCCGTTTCCGCAAAACCTACCCGATTGGCCCGCGTCGGATGGGCATGTGCCCATGCCCGCCGATGCGTGATTCGGTGGGCGCGGGTACATCCTCGCCCTACGTCTATTTGGCGCTATTTCACTAAAACGGTGGTCCTGTATGGTGAGTGATCATCGTTCCCACGCCGAGCGTGGGAACGATGAATGAGGATGTTAAATCACTCAATATAAAGGGCCACCTACTAAAACTAATCGGCGATACGTCCTCTCAAGCGTTTTAGTTCCCCCTGTTTTTTCTTATGGTCCAGGCGCCGTAGTTGGGCGCCGTGGCTGGGCTGGGTGGGTTTCCTGGCCTTGCGGGAAACCGCCACGCTCCGAATCATATCCCGCAGTTTAAGCAAGGCGTCCTCCCGATTCTGTTCCAGGCTGCGGAATCGTTGCGCCTTGATGACGATAACGCCTCCGTTGGATATGTGGCTATCGTTCAAGGCGAGCAGTTTAACCTTATAGAAATCCGGTAATGAGGATGCCCGGATATCAAAGCGCAGGTGGGCCGCCGTGGAAACCTTGTTTACGTTTTGCCCGCCCGCGCCCTGGGCGCGGATGGCCCGGATGTCGATTTGAGCCAGCGGAATAAGGACTTGGTTGGATATTTGGAGCATGGTGAGCGGCTATAAACGCTGAAATCTTTGTGACGCCGGTATCAAAAGCCACTACAGGCCGGGAAGATACATTAATAAATGTTGATTGTGGGCTTATTGGGTGGCTATAATAATATCTTTAACGGAGGAAATTACCATGGCTGAAAATATTGCAACCTTGTCTGAAAACGAACTCGCCGAACTGATTGCCAAAGCTTCCCGCGAACTGGAAGTTAAGCGTCAAGGCAAGAAGCGCGAAACCATCTCGCAAATCAAAGAGCTAGCCGCTTCCATCGGGGTTTCCGTGGAAATCTCCGAAGGCGAGAAAAAGGCCACCTCGAGAAGAGGCTCTTCGGTTCCGGTTAAGTATCGCGACCCGGATAATTCCAGAAACGCCTGGACTGGCCGTGGTATGAAGCCGCGCTGGTTGAATGCCTATCTCAATCAAGGCCGCGCTCTGGAAGAATTCCAGGTATAACGCGAAGGGCCAGCCACTTCTTCTTTGTATAAGAAAGCGGCTGGCCCCGTTTGCTTCCTGCCAGTATCTTGCCCTTAGGCCGTATTTCCACGGTCACGGGTTCTGTTTGAAGAACCCATCCGCATTTTCCTTTCTATTCCCCCATATCTTATATCCGTGAAGCCGGGACGTTTTCGTCTTACGTCTCGGCTAACCTTCGATAACCGCTAGATTCACGAATACCTTAGCTCAATTGGGTGGGGTATGCTTTTCCGCGTTGCGGCGGCGGCTTTAAACCATCGCGGCAAATCATTAATAATCGCGGCTTAAATCAAGCGCTGTGGGCTGGGTTGAGGCACGAAACCCAGCTTTGCGAGGTCGGCAAAAGCCGGTTTTCGCAAAGCTGCAACCCAGCCTACGGCGTTGCCGATAGACTCCCGTGGGAGCGGTTTTTAAACCGCGACTTGGGCGGCTCGTCTCGGTTTATACTCAAAACAGCCACAAACCGAACTTTTTAATCCCACCTCACCCCAACCCTCTTTCAGAGGGAGAGGGGGCAAGATGTTCAGCTTGTGACTGAACACAGTATAAAAACCGCCCCCATGGAAGGACATCAATCCGTGCCTACATCGTCACCATCACCCTTACCGCGTCCAGGCGTACATTGGCGGCTTGGATGCAGGCGTTCATCTCCATGGCGTTCTCCTTCACCTTGTCCAGTTCCTCCTTGCGCACGTTGGGATTGACCCGGCGCAGGGCCGCGAGCCGCTTGAGTTCGCCGGTCATGGCGTCGAGCATCCGCTTGCCGCTGGCGGCGACGATGGACGGCAGCTTGCCCTGAGCCTGCTTGTCGGACAGGGCCAAAAGCTGGGTGATGAGCTTGCGCTGGGCGCGGACCAGTTCCAGCGCGTGTTCCCGGTCGAATTGCCGGGGCTGCTCGGCGAGGCTCTCGAAGGGCAGGGCGCTGAGATCGTTGCCCTCCTGGTCGAACAGGAACCGGACCAAGGTCGGCGGTAAGAACCGGCCCTTGTGCAATCGTTTGGGGGCGATGCACTCGACCAAATAAAACGCCTCCACCAGCAGTTGCCCCGGATCGAGGTCGGGATGGCGCACCACGCTCAGGGCGGCGTTGCCGTGTTCGCTATTGAGCAACAGGTCGATGGCGCCGCGCACCATGGGATGCTCCCAGGTGATGAACAGCATGTCCTCGCGGGCTAGGCCGATGCCCCGGTCCAAGGTGATGGTGACGCCTTCGTCCGGCAGCTCCGGGAACTGGGTTCGCATGTGTTCGCCGGGCCGGAGGATGTGGCAATGCTCGGAATGCTCCTCGATGGCGACCCCGTAGGCGTCGTAGACCTGCTCCATGTAATCCCAAAGCTGGCCGCTGTCGTCGGTGTCCCGGACCAGATCGACCAGCCGGTCGGCCTCTTCCTTGCGGCAGGAATTGAGTTCCAGCAGCCGGTCGCGGCCTTGCTGCAATTCTTGTTGGATGGCGGCGGACAGGCGGCCGGCCCGCTCCATGAGGGCGTCCTCCTGGTCCGGGTCGGGGCGGCGCAGCAATTCGGCCAACGGCTCCCGAAGCTGGGAGTACACGGCCATGGCGGCGGGATTGGGCTGGGCGAAGGCGTTCAAGCCCTCGTGATACCAGCGGAACAGCACGCTCTGGGCGCTGTCCTCGAAATAGGCCGCGTGCAGGCGGATGGTTTCGGTCTGGCCGATGCGGTCCAAGCGTCCGATGCGCTGTTCCAAGAGGTCCGGGTTGAGCGGCAGGTCGAACAGCGCCAAATGGTGGGCGAACTGGAAGTTGCGGCCTTCGCTGCCGATTTCCGAACAAACCAAGACTTGAGCGCCATCCTCCGAGTCGGCGAACCACGCCGCCGCCCGGTCGCGGGCCACGATGCTTAGCCCCTCGTGGAACACCGCCGCCCGGATGCCCGCCGTGCGGAGGGCTTCCTCCAGGTCGATGGCGGTGCGGGCCTTGGCGCAAATGACCAGCGCCTTGGCCGGGCGGAGCTTTTGCAAGGTGCTGGTCAGCCACGCCACGCGGGGATCAAAGCGCCACCATTCGGTGCCGGGCTCCGAAGCTTTGGGGGCGAGGCTTTCCGGGTGCAGCCGCGCTTCCAATTCCGCGTCGCCGCCCGCGAGCCATTCCCGGTAGCTGGTCGGCAGCGGCAGGGCTTGGGCCAACAGTTCCCGCGCCGGGAAGCCCTTGACCGTGCCCCGCGTGTTGCGGAACAGCACCCGCCCGGTGCCGTGGCGGTCCAGCAGCAATTGAATCAAATCCTGGCGGGCCTGACCGGCGGTGTCGGGATCGTCCAGCTTGTCCAGCAACTCATCCGCCAAGTCCTGCGCCAAGGTGACCCGCAGCCGATCCAGGGTCGGCCGGTCCAGTTCGGGGTCGTCGAGCAAGTGGTTGATGACATCGGCCAGCGACTCGTATTCCCGCTCTTCGGCCAGGAACTTCTCGAAGCTGTGGAAGCGGTCGGGGTCGAGCAGCCGCAGCCGGGCGAAATGGCTTTGCTTGCCCAATTGTTCCGGGGTCGCGGTCAATAGCAAGAGGCCCGGCACGACACGGCCCAGGGTCTCGATGAATTCATATTGGGGGCTGGCGGCGCCTTCCGACCAAGCCAAATGATGGGCCTCGTCCACCACGCACAAATCCCAGCCCGCCGCCAGCGCTTGCTCCTGTAGCTCGGCGTCGTCCACCAGGAAATTCAGTCCGCACAGCACGAGCTGCTCGCTCAGGAAGGGATTGTCCTCGCCAGTGTCCGCGCAGCGCTCGTCGTCGAACAGGCTGAAGCGCAGGTTGAAGCGGCGGCGCATTTCCACCAGCCATTGGTGGAGCAGCGGCTCCGGCACGATGATGAGGACGCGCTCGGCCCGCCCGGTCAAAAGCTGGTGATGGATGATGAGACCGGCTTCGATGGTCTTGCCCAGGCCCACCTCGTCGGCCAGGAGGACGCGGGGCGCTTCGCGGCGGGCGACCTCGTGGGCGATGTACAACTGGTGCGGAATCGGGCTGGTGCGTCCGCCGCAGAGGCCGCGCACGGGGGATTGCTCCAGCCCGCCGATCAGGCGCAGCGTCTCATAGCGCAGCCGGAACATCCCTGAGTTATCCAACTGGCCGGTGAACAGGCGGTCCTGGGGCTTGTTGAATTGCAGGAAGTGGTTGAGGTCCATTTCCTCCAGGCTGGCCGGATCGCCGTCCTCGTCCTTGCCCTCGTAAATCAGAATGCCCATCTTTTCCCGGACGGCGGCCACGGTGAGCTTCCAGCCCTCAGTGCTTTCCACGCTGTCGCCCTTGCTGAACCGGACGCGGGTCAGCGGGGCGTTATTGGCCGCGTAGGTGCGCCGCTCACCGCTGGCGATGAATAACATAGTCACCCGTTGGCCTTCCATGGAGAGCACCATGCCTAGGCCCAGTTCGGGTTCGGTTTCACTGATCCAGCGTTGTCCGGGAACGAAAGTCGGCAAGGGGGTACTCCTGATTAAATAGAAAGAATATTAATGGGGTGGCCGGTGATTCTAACAGAATTAATATAAATGATGGTCGGGCTATTTCTAATGACTTGACCGGGAATAAGTTTTAATTTTTCAACGTGTACCCCAATTATGCCGTTTAGGATTTGGTCGGAAACAACTTCCCCGATTCGGGGCGGCAACCGGGTAGGTCGGGCATGTATTCCATGCCCGACGTGGCCTGATCCGGGCGATGGTGTCGGGCATGAGTACGTGCCCGACCTACGGGGTTCGGAAGGTTATTCACGACCAAATCCTTAGCGCCGCCCGTAAATAGCCCGACGGTCTCGGGCCGAAAGGGGGCGGGGCACCTTAGAATGGGGGGATGGCACCGGATTAAATCCCGGTAATTGGCTAACGATAATTGGCGAGGGGTTGAAACGCGGGGTTATCCCAGGCTTTTCATTACCACGCCGCGATAATCCAGCAGATTGATGCCGAAATCGCCGGGGCGGTGTATGGCTTTGATTTTATAGGGCAAACCCTTTTCGTCGGTCTGCTTGAGCGCCATGTCCACAAAGCGGGCGACAGGATTGCCCGCCGGGTCGCGCACCACCAGGATGGTCGGGCGCAGGCGATGGGCGGGGTTGGCTTCCAGCACGATGGCCTTTTCCCCGGTGTTTAATTCGACGATGGAACCCGGCGGATAAATACCCATGTAAGCGATGAAGGCGTTGACCATTTTGCTTTCCAGGTGGTTCTTCTTAACCATCCCGTGCAGCATGTTCAAGGCGTCCAAATGGGTGAAGGGGGGACGGTGGGGGCGCGGACTGACGATGGCGTCATACTTTTCCACCACGGCCACAATGCGCACGTTGCGGTTCAATTGAGGCCGGGTCAATCCCCGGGGATAGCCGGTGCCGTCCAGATGCTCGTGATGGCCGAAGGCCACGTCCACGGTGCCGCTGTAGATATTGCGGCCCGACATGAGGATGTCCCGGCCCAGGCGGCAGTGTTGGTGGACCACGTCCATTTCTTCTTGGGTCAGCCGGTCCGGCTTGTTAAGAATGGCGTCGGGCACTTGAACCTTGCCGATGTCGTGCATCAGGCCGCAGGTGCCGAGATCCTCAAGCTGCTTGGCGTCCAGCCCCGCCAAGCGGCCTACCATGATCGCGTAGACGCTGGTGTTCATGGCGTGCTGGCTGAGCAGCTCATTTTTCTCGCGCATCTGGGTCATGAACAGCAGGGCGTCGGGATTGCGCATGATGCTGGACACGCATTCGGAGACCGATTCCCGAGCCAACTGGATGTCGATGCTGCTGCCGAAGCGCACATCGTCCATCATGGTTTTCAGGAGATTGGAGGTGTTCTTGGTGGCGCTCTCGGCGACCTCCAGCTCCCGGCTAAAAGCAGTGGTTTTGGCGGCGGAGCGGAAGTTATTGGCGGGCGTGGTGTTAAGCCTGACTTCTTCCACCCGGGTGCGGAGTATGTCTATGAAAACATACTTGCAATGGTGCTGTAAGGCGACAATATCTTCAAAGGTTTTCAGTTCAAAGCCTTGGAACAAAAAGGGCGTTTCCAGCCAGGGACGGTCTAACTCGCATACGTACATACCGATACGAAGATCCCTGGCATTAACCTTGACCTTTTCGACGATGTCGATTTCGTGCGGTTTTTCTTGAAGCATGGGCTGCCAACATCCTGAGTGGTGCGAATCGTCTATCCCTTGGGTCTTGTCTTCGCTTTGAAAGAAAGGAGGGCGGGTATGCAAAACTTTCCTTGGTAGTCTAGGGAATTATTTACGGTTTTTCCATTGGTGGGCGCTTACTTATTGAAAGCGCCATGTATCCTTTTTTGAGCAATGATGGACTTTAGGGGCCGGGGCCGAATCTGCCGAACCGGACCAATAGCGCGGGCAGCAGGGCCAGATTCAGCACGGTGGAGGACACCAGTCCGCCGATAATCACCGCCGCCATCGGACCCATGATTTCCCGGCCCGGATTGTCGCTGTTGACCGCGATGGGCAGCATGGCGAGGGCCGTCACCAGGGCCGTCATAAGGATAGATGGCAATCGCTGGCGGGCGCCGAGCAGGGCGGTGTCCAGGTTCCAGGGATGGCCTTCCCGTTCCACCAAATGGCGGTAATGGGAAATCAGCATGATGGCATTGCGGACGGTGATGCCGAACAGGGTCACGAAGCCCACCATCGAACCCACCGACAACGCGCCGCCGGTCAGCAGCGCCGCCGCCACGCCGCCCGCCAGGGAAAAGGGCAGGTTCGCCAAGGTCAGCAGCAAGTGGCGGAGGCTCCCGAGGGCGAGTTGAATCAGCAGCAGCACGCCCACCCCGGCCAGCAGCGCGTGAACGATCATCTCCCGCCGCGCCTCGCCTTGCTCCACCGCCGCGCCCGTGAATTCCGGCGAAATGTCCGGCGGGAACGGCACGTCGGCCAAGACGCGGGTTTTGAGTTCATCCATGAAGGATTCCAAGTCGCGTCCCGCGACATTGGCGGTGACGGTCTGCACCCGTTGCCCGCCCCGGTGCAGGATGTTGTAGCGCCCGCCGATCTGCCGCACCTCCGCCACTTCGTCGAGAGTCACCACCAGCCCGTCCGGCGTCCGCAATGGCAACCGCGCCACGGTCTCGACCTTCTGGCGGGAGTCCGGCGGCAGAATCACCGCCACGTCGTAGGCGCGGTTGTCCAGGTAATAGCTGCCAACAACCTCGCCTTGCAGGGCCGTCCGCACCGCGTCGGCGGCTTCCAGGGGCCGCAAGCCATAGCCCGCCAGCCGCGCCATATCCAGCCGCACTTGCAGCAGCGGCGTCCCCGGCGGCGAGCGCAATTGCACGTCAGTGGCACCGGGAATGGCCCGGATCGCCTCCGCCATTTGCCGCGCCATCTCGTCCAATCGGGCCAAATCATGCCCGTACAAATTCACCGCCACCGGCGAGGTGTAGCCGGAAATGGTCTCGTCCACCCGTTCGGTGAGGAAGGTGTTGGCCTCGAACAGAACGCCGGGGAAGCCGCGCAGAATCTTCCGCAGCCGCGCCAGCACCGCGCCTTGTTCCGCGCCGGACAGGGGCCGCAAATGGATTTCGTATTCGCTGTAATGGCTGCCGTAGGTGTCGGCGCCACGCTCGGCCCGGCCCGCCCATTGCGAGGCGGACACCACCTCCGGCAAGGCGCTGAACTGTTCGACCAAGCGCCCGCCGATGCGCATCGACTCGGTCAGCGACGTGCCCGGCAGGCTGGCCGTGTGGACGATGTAATGGCCCTCGCGCAGTTCCGGCAGGAATTCGCCGCCCAAGGTCGGCAAACAGGCCAGCGCCGCCGCACAGACCGCGAGACTGCCCGCGATGGCGCGGTAGGGATGCCGGGCGATAGGCCCGAGCAGCGCGGCATATTTGGGTTGTAGCCAGCGGATCAACGGCGGCTGGGGACCGGCGGCGCGGTGTTCCAGCAGCCAATAACAGAGCGCGGGCGTCACCGTCAGGGCGACCACCAGCGACATCAAAATCGCCAGGATATAGGCATAGCCCAGCGGCGCGAACAAGCGCCCCGCCACCCCGCCAAGCGTCAGCAGCGGCAGGAACACCAGCGCCACGATAAAGCTGGCATAGACCACCGAGCCGCGCACTTCCATCGAAGCATCGAACACCACGCGATGGGTCGGGCGGGGCTGGTCTTTCAGGCGGTTTTCCCGCAAGCGCCGGAAGATGTTTTCGGTGTCGATGATGGCGTCGTCCACCACCTCGCCCAAGGCGATGGCGAGTCCGCCCAGCACCATGATGTTGAGGTTCAGCCCCAAGCCCAGCAACGTGACCACCGCCGCCAGCAATGACAGTGGAATCGCCACGGCGGAAATGAAGGCGGTGCGGAGGTCGAACAGGAAGGCGTACAGCACCAGCACCACCAACAGGCCGCCGATCAAGAGATGCCCGGACAGATTGCCCAGCGAACGCTCGATGTAATCCGCCGGGCGGAACAAGCGCGGATAAAAGTCGATGTGCTGGCGGGCGAAGAGCGTCTCGAATTCCGTCAGCACGCTCTCGACACTGCGGGACACGCTCAAGGTATTGGCGCCGTACTGGCCGATGACCATCAACACGATGGCCGGTTTCCCGCCTATCGCCGCCGCGCCGATGGGCGGCTTGGCGCCGGTGGCGACTTCCGCCACATCGGCCAGGGTGACATTGCCGCCGTCCTTGCGCTTCAACACCACTTGCCTCAAGGCGTCCGGGTCGGCGGGCAATCCGGCGATGGTGAGGGCGATGCGCTGGTTGGCGTTCTCCACGAAGCCCGCGCCGGGCATCCCCGTCGCCTGCCGGGCCGCGCTCACCACCTCGTCCAGCGCGAGACCGTAGCGGCGCAGCTTGTCCAGGTCGGGGCGGATTTGCAGTTGGCGGATTTCGCCGCCGAACACGTTCACGTCCGCCACGCCCGGCACGGCCAGCAGGCGCGGCACCAGGGTCCAATCCACCAGATCGCGCAGCGCCATCAAATCGTGTTCATCGGAGCTAAGCCCCAGCGTCAACACGGTGGCGGACGAGGACGACAGCGGCACGGCGACGGGCGGCCCGGTGCCGACGGGCAATTCACCGGCCAGGGCGTTGAGCCGTTCGCCCACCAACTGGCGGTCGCGGTAAATATCCGTGCTTTCCTCGAACACCGCCGTGACCACCGACAAGCCTTGGATGGATTCGGAGCGGATGCTGTCCAGCCCGATCAGGCCGGCCAGATGCTTTTCGATGCGCTGGGTGACGAGGGTTTCGGTCTGCTCGGCAGTGAGTCCGGGGGCCTCGGTCTGGATGACGACGCGGGGGGCGGAGAATTCCGGGAAGATGTCGAGTCCCGCCTGGGTCAGCCGGAAGCCGCCGTAGACCAGCAGCGCCAAGGCCAGGGCCAGCACCAGGCCGCGCTGGTGGACGGAGAAGCGGACGATGGCGGAGAGCATCAGCTAGTGGGAGTGGGCTTCAGCCC
>NZ_JBTEKS010000056.1:0-16987 GCF_054333355.1 Methylomagnum sp.
CACCGATTATCCCGGCCCGTTCGCCTCGGCCCTGACCCACGGAAATGTTTTCGCCACGCAATACCACCCGGAAAAAAGCCATGCGGTGGGATTGCGGTTGCTCGCCAATTTCCTAAACTGGCAACCCGCTTCCTAAAGCGCCTTCCTGATTTACCAACCCATCCCCCGCTGAGGATATTCCCATGCTTTTGATACCTGCTATCGACCTGAAAGATGGCAAGTGCGTCCGGTTGCGGCAAGGCCGCATGGAAGATGACACCGTGTTTTCCGACGATCCGGTGGCGATGGCCGGAAAATGGGTGGCGGAGGGCGCCAAGCGCTTGCATCTGGTGGACTTGAACGGCGCCTTCGCGGGCGTGCCGCGCAACGGCGAGGTGATTCACGCCATCCGGGAAACCTACCCGGACATCCAAATCCAAGTGGGCGGCGGGATTCGCGATCAGGACACCATTCAGGCCTATCTGGATGCGGGCGTCGATTACGTCATCATCGGCACCAAGGCGGTCAGCGCCCCGCATTTCGTGCGGGAAGTCGCGGCGGAATTCCCCAATCACATCATCGTCGGCCTGGACGCGAAGGACGGCAAAGTCGCCATCGACGGCTGGTCCAAACTGTCCCATCACGACGTGATCGACTTGGCGCAGAAGTTCGAGGACGACGGCGTGGAGGCCATCATCTACACCGACATCAGCCGCGACGGCATGATGCAGGGCGTGAATATCGGAGCGACTTCCCGGCTGGCCCGATCCATCCGCATCCCGGTCATCGCCTCGGGCGGCATCACCACCATCGACGACATTCATGCCTTAGCCAAAATCGTCGGCGACGGCGTGATGGGTGCCATCACCGGGCGGGCGATTTACGAGGGCACCCTCGACTTCGCCGAAGGCCGCAAAATCGCCGAGCAGTATTAAGCCATGCTAGCCAAACGCATCATTCCCTGCCTGGACGTGGACGCGGGCCGGGTGGTCAAGGGCGTCCGCTTCGTCGAGATCAAGGACGCGGGCGACCCCGTGGAAGTCGCCCGCCGCTACGACCTGGAAGGCGCCGACGAAATCACCTTCCTCGACATCACCGCCAGCGCCCACGAGCGCGACACTATGGTGCATGTGGTCGAGCAGGTGGCCGGGGAAATCTTCATCCCGCTCACCGTGGGCGGCGGCATCCGCACCCTGGAAGACATCCGCCGGATGCTCAACGCCGGGGCCGATAAGGTCAGCATCAATAGCGCCGCCGTGGCCCGGCCCGAGTTCGTGCGGGAGGCGGCGGAACGGTTCGGCTCGCAGTGCATCGTGGTCGCCATCGACGCCAAAAAGGTGTCCGACGATCCCAAGCGCTGGGAAATTTTCACCCATGGCGGACGCAAGCCCACCGGACTCGACGCCATCGACTGGGCGCGGCGCATGGTGGAGTACGGCGCGGGGGAAATCCTCCTGACCAGCATGGATCGCGACGGCACGAAATCCGGCTTCGATTTGGAATTGACCCGCGCCATTAGCGAGGCGGTGCCGGTGCCGGTCATCGCATCGGGCGGCGTGGGCACTCTCGATCACCTCGCCGACGGCATCACCGACGGCAAGGCCGATGCGGTGCTGGCCGCCAGCATTTTCCATTTCGCCGAGTACAGCATCCGCGAGGCCAAGGAACACATGGCGGCGCGGGGCATCGAGGTGCGGCTGTGACGGCTTGGCTGGATGAGGTGCGCTGGAACGCTGACGGCTTGGTCCCAGCCATTGCCCAAGAGGCGGGCAGCGGGCAAATTCTAATGGTGGCCTGGATGAACCGGGAAGCCTTGGAACTCACCGCCGCCGAGGGCCATGCCGTGTACTGGTCGCGCTCCCGCCAGAAGCTCTGGCGCAAGGGCGAGGAATCCGGGCACCGACAGAAAGTCCACGAAATCCGCCTCGATTGCGACGAGGACGTGATTCTCCTCACCGTCGAGCAGGTGGGCGGCATCGCCTGCCACACCGGGCGGCATCATTGTTTTTTCCGGGTGTTGAAGGACGGCCACTGGGAGACAGTCGAGCCGGTGCTGAAATTGCCCGAAAGCATTTACTCATCTTGAGCCCGTGCTCGGCTCTTCCGGTAATGCTCCTCTCGACGGGTCTAATTTAGCAACCATAAGCCTCGCTCAACTCCCCGCTGAAGCGTTGGAAACCTTGCAACTCGTCGCTCAGGGCGGGCCTTTTCCGTATCCCCAAGACGGAACAATTTTTCGAAATCGGGAAAATAGGCTACCCAACATGGCAACTGGGTATTATCGAGAGCATACCGTTGCCTCAGCGGGAATTATCGGCAGAGGTGCCAGAAGAATTATCACCGGCAAGTCTGGTGAGGTTTACTACACCGACGATCATTACCAAACCTTTCAAAAGGTCATTGAATGAGTACCCTGTCCGTCGCCGAACTATCTCACCAACTTCCCGCCGTGTTTCCTAAGCCTGCGGTTAATTGCTTTATTATCAATGGGGACAGAATTTGTGATAAGGAGAGCTTTTTAAGAGAGTTTTCTGAGGTATTGGGGTTCCCGGATTATTTTGGTTTTAACTGGGATGCTTTTTCTGATTGTGTGACGGACCTCTCTTGGCTCGATTCGAGCAATGGATTTCTCATCATCTACAAAAATTCACATGCCTTCAGAAATGCCAGCCCGGACGAGTGGGCCATCGCCAATGAAATATTATTGGATGCGGTCGATTATTGGCATGAACAAGGTAACTTTATGACGATCCTTTTTGTGTAAGGAGGTATTGAAATGGACATACTCACCCAACTCGCCGCCGTCCTAGAGCAGCGTAAATTCCAAGACCCCAAATCCTCTTACGTTGCCGCCCTGTACGCCAAAGGCTTGGACGCGATTCTTAAGAAAGTCGGCGAGGAAGCCACCGAAACCGTGATGGCCGCGAAGGATGGCGTGCCGGACAAAATCATCTACGAAGTGGCCGACCTGTGGTTCCACAGCATGGTGTTACTGGCTCATCAAGGTTTGAGCCATGAGCAAGTGCTAGCCGAGTTGCAGCGGCGGTTTGGGCTGTCGGGGTTGGCGGAGAAGGCTGCGCGGGCGGGCAAGCCGGAGTAATCACGTCGGCTGTCGCAACACCTATTCACGCTCGCTTAAATCATCCGCAATCATCTCCATGAAATGGCTTTTCTCGCTCTTTAAAAACAATAACGACACCCCGGACGCTGATTTGCTTGACCGCTATAAGCAGTTCCGGGAAGCCAGTCGAAACCTGAACGTCACCCTTGCCAAGCAGTTACCCAAGGTGGCCGCGCCGGAATGCGGAAAAAAGCTGGGGATATTCAAGGCCGGTACGCTGATTTTGAATAATGACGACGAAATCGCCATTTTGTACGACTACGCTTTTCATTATTACCGGCGGGCTGGCAAAAGCGTTATCGACCGTTATCTTGAGGCCACGCCACCTGTACCTGAATCTATCGAGGCGAAAATATTTCAGGCCATGCTGAAATCATATTATTCGCTATTCAGAGTGGAACAAATCAAGCCTCGCCAAGGTGCCGTGCTGCGTGATTTGTTGACCGGTACCACCCTGGATTTGATGAATATCAGCCTGAGCGATACCGGCAATCCGGGTATTATCCTGGCCGGGCGGATATTGCCGTTTGCGGATTTTGCGATGTCTTCCGGCACGATGATTCCGGTGCCAGAATTCGTATACGAGGAAAAAATCACGTCAGTGATGCAAAAGTTTCCGAGCGACAAAGAGCGAAGCGCTCATCCGCTGTTTTCCGCCGCCCAAGAGGCTGCATTCGTGGCTCAAATTATCCGTGCGGTTTTGCGCGAAGGCGGCGAAGATAATGTTTTTTACACGGATATCGAAGATTAAGAGAAGAGGCACTGATTATGGCGATTCGGAATTTTCATGGCACCGCTCCCAAACTAGGGGAAGGTGCCTGGGTGGATGACAGCGCGGTGGTCATCGGCGAGGTGACCCTGGGCAAGGATGTGTCCATTTGGCCGATGACGGTCATCCGGGGCGATGTGAACCGGGTCGAGATCGGCGACGAGACCAACATCCAGGATAGCTGCGTGCTGCACGTCACCCACCGCAGCGAAGCGCACCCGGAGGGCCATCCGCTCATCATCGGCGCCGGGGTGACGGTGGGGCACAAGGTGGTGCTGCATGGCTGCACCATCGGCGATTTGTGTTTGATCGGCATCGGGGCCGTGGTCATGGACGGCGCGGTGGTGGAAGAGCGGGTGATTGTGGGGGCCGGTACGCTGGTGCCGCCCGGCAAGCGGCTGGAAAGCGGCTTTCTCTATGTCGGTAGCCCGGCCCGGCAGATTCGCACGCTGAAGGACGAGGAATTGGAATATCTGGGCTATTCCAAGGATGGTTATGTGTTGCTTAAGAATCAGCACCAGCGGGAAGAGGTGAGTTAAGGCTCTTTCATTCCAATGGTGCGGCTTGTAGGTCGGGCTTTAGCCCGATACCAGGTCACGTAGGATCGGGCTAAAGCCCGACCTACAATTCCCGTCGCTCGGCTTCCAGCGCGGCGATGACCGGATGGGTTTCCGGTCGGACCCCGCGCCACAACAGGAAAGCTTCGGCGGCTTGCTCCACTAACATCCCGATGCCGTCCACGCTCAGTACCGTGCCCGCCGCCTGGCCCCAACGCGCAAACGGCGTGGGCTCTTTGCCATACGCCAAGTCATAGCCACTCCCGCCCTCCGCCAAAACGCCCGCTGGCAGGTCCGGCAAATCCCCGCTCAGGCTGGCGGCGGTGGCGTTCAGAATCAGGTCGAAGCTTTTTCCGGCCAAGTTACCAAAACCGCCGCCCGTGACTGGGCCGAGGTTGGCGAATTCCGCCGCCAGTTGCGCGGCTTTTTCCGGCGTTCGGTTGGCGATGACGAGGCAGTCCGGCTGATGTTCCAGCAATGGCGAGAGGATGCCCCGGCTGGCCCCGCCCGCGCCCAGCAGCAGAATTCGCCGCCCTTTTAGGCTCAATCCCAGATTCACCGTCAGGTCGCGGACCAAGCCCACGCCGTCGGTGTTGTCGCCCAAGATTTCGCCACCCGGCAACAACGCCAACGTGTTCACAGCCTTGGCGCGAGTCGCCCGCTCGCTGAGTTGGTCGGCGAAGCGGAAGGCCAGTTCCTTGAGCGGCACGGTGCAATTGAGTCCCCGCCCGCCCGCCGCGAAGAAGGCGCGGACGCTGGTTTCAAAGGACTCTGCCGGGACATCCTGGGCGGTGTACACCAAGTCCTGCCCGGTTTGAGCGGCGAACAAAGTATGGATATGGGGCGATTTGCTGTGGCTGATGGGGTGGCCGAAAACGGCGTAGCGGTCTGGCATAGGGGGAATCTATGGTTGGTTGAGGCGAATGTTGGGCATCACTACCCTCTTTAAGTTAAGCGCTCGTAGTCCTGCCTTTAGGCGGTAAGCCGACCGGGAAAAACCGGCTGAAGCCGGGACTACGAGCCAAAAGTTGCGTAAGCAGTGAATGTCGGGCATGGGTACATGCCCGACCTACGAGAGGTTATTTCTGCTCCCGCAGCCATTCGGCCACGGCTTTGGCGTAATAGGTCAGGATGGCGTCGGCCCCAGCACGCTTGAAGGACAGCAGGGCTTCCAGCACGGTTTTGCGCTCGTCCAGCCAGCCGTTCTGCGCAGCGGCTTTCAGCATGGCGTACTCGCCGCTGACCTGATAGGCGAAGGTGGGCACGCCGAATTCGTCCTTGATGCGGCGAATAATGTCGAGATAGGGCATTCCCGGCTTAATCATCACCATGTCGGCCCCTTCGGCGAGGTCCAGTTGCACTTCGCGCAAGGCTTCGTTGGAATTGGCCGGGTCCATTTGGTAGCTGTACTTGTCGCCCCCGGCCAGATTGGCGGCGGAACCCACCGCGTCCCGGAACGGCCCATAGAAAGCCGAGGCATACTTGGCGGAATAAGCCAGGATGCGGGTATTCACGAAACCTTCCGCTTCCAGCGCGGTGCGGATGGCGCCGACCCGGCCATCCATCATGTCGGACGGCGCCACGATGTCCGCGCCAGCCTCGGCATGGGACAGAGCTTGCTTGACCAGCACGGCGACGGTCTCGTCATTCACCACGTAGCCGTTTTCATCAATCAGGCCATCCTGGCCGTGAGTGGTGAAGGGGTCCAGCGCCACATCGGTGATGACACCGAGTCCCGGCACGGCCTGCTTCAAGGCGCGGATGGCCCGTTGCGCCAAACCGTCGGGATTGTAGGCTTCGGCGGCGTCCAGACTTTTCTTGTCGAGCGGTGTCACCGGGAACAGGGCCACGGCGGGAATGTCCAGTTCGAAGGCGGCGCGGCACTCTTCCACCAACAAGTCGATGCTGAGCCGCTCGACCCCCGGCATGGAGGTGACTGGCTCGCGGCGGTTCTCGCCTTCCAGGACAAACAGGGGATAAATCAGGTCATCAACGGTGAGCCGATTCTCCCGCATGAGGCGGCGGCTGAAATCGTCGCGGCGCGTCCGGCGCGGGCGGAGGGCGGGGAATGAAATGGTATTATTGGGCGACATGTGGGACGGTCGTTGGGTTTGATGTGAGTAAACCCGGCGGTGTATCCGAGCCTACCGATTTGTGATAAAAAACACTAAGTAAATGAGTAATCAGGAGTTATTTCAATGAAATTTACCAAAACTTCCTTCGGCTTGGCGAGTTGGGCCAGTGCCTTGGCGTTGCTCTTGAGCTTGCTCTCGGTGGCGGCCTGGGCGGAGGAAGCGCTGCTCCCCCCCCAGTTGGTCATCCAGAAGACCGCCGACCAATTGCAAGTCAATCTGCAAAAGCCTGAATACAAGAACGATTTCAAGAAGGCCACCGTGTTTGTGGATCGTGCGCTGGAATCCAATGTCGATTTCGAGCGCGTGTCCATCATGATCCTCGGCAAGCATTGGAAAGCCGCGACGCCGGCCCAGAAGGAGCGCTTCAAGAAGGAGTTCCGCCTGCTGCTGGTGCGGACCTACACCACCGCCTTCACCGAATACGCCAACTGGAAGATTCGTTATCTCCCCCTGGAAACCAAGCCCGGCGACAATAAGGTCATTGTGCGTACCGAGATTTTGCAGGCCGGCGCCCAGCCGGTCGCGGTCAATTACCGGATGGTCAATGAGCACAATGATTGGAAGGTTTATGACGTGCTGATCGAAGGCATCAGCCTGTTGCAGAACTATCGCTCCAGCTTCGGCGACGAGATCGCCCGCACTGGCTCCCTCGATCAATTGATTGCCCATCTCGCCGAACGCAATGCCTCCGCCATGAAGGAACCCATCGGCGGCAGGTCATAACCACTCCCTGGCTTTTAGGAAATTCTCATACAGATTTTCCTCGGGACCGCCTTCCTCCGGCTTGAAGTTATAGCGCCAGTGGGCCACGGGTGGCAGGGACATCAGAATGGATTCCGTCCTGCCACCCGATTGCAGTCCGAACAGCGTCCCCCGGTCATAGACCAGATTAAATTCCACATAACGCCCGCGCCGGTAAAGCTGGAAATCCCGTTCCCGCTCGCCGTAAGGCGTCTCCTTCCGTCGCTGCACGATGGGCAGATAAGCCGACAGGTAATGGTCGCCCACGCTGCGCAGGAATTCGAAGCTGCGCTCAAATCCCCACTCGTTGATGTCGTCGAAGAACAGCCCGCCCACGCCCCGGGTTTCATTGCGGTGTTTCAGGAAAAAATACTCGTCGCACCAGCGCTTGAAGCGGGGATAGACTTCTTCGCCAAAGGGCGTGCAGGCATCCCGCGCCGTGTGGTGCCAATGGACCGCGTCTTCTTCAAATGGGTAATAGGGCGTCAGGTCGAAGCCGCCACCAAACCACCACACCGGCTCCTCGCCTTCCTTCTCCGCCAGAAAGAAACGCACGTTGGCGTGGGAGGTGGGCACGTAGGGGTTGCGGGGATGAATGACCAGGGACACGCCCACCGCCTGGAAACCGCGCCCGGCCAACTCGGGCCGATGGGCCGTGGCCGAGGGCGGTAGGGTCTTGCCCATCACATGGGAAAAGTTCACGCCGCCCTGTTCCAAAGCATCGCCGCCGGACAGCACCCGTGTGCGGCCACCGCCGATGCCGTTGGCGTATTGCCAGTTGTCTTCCTGAAACTTGGCGGCGGGTTCTTCGTTTTCCAGGCTCGCGCAGATGCGGTCTTGCAGGTCGAGCATATAGGCTTTGACGGCGGCGAGGTCGGGGTGGCTCATGGATGGATTCCTGGCGGTAAATGGGCCGCGATTCTAGCATGAGGGGTTGGCGGGCGGCGGTTGGGCGGGAAGCCCGTGATAGACTGGCTCGACAGTGATTTACCGGATTAGCCAGCGGAGACATCGGCCCATGAATTCAGCTTCGTCGCAACGCTTCAACACCCTCGCCAGCAACTACGCCACCAGCGAAGTGCATACCCGCAGCCCGACCCTCGACCGCTTGCACGCGCTAATGCCGCCGATTGATTCGGTGTGCGACGTGGCGAGCGGGGCAGGGCACACCGGCCTTGGATTTGTCAGCATCGCCTCGCGCATCGTCGCGGTGGACCCCGCGCCCAATATGCTGGCCCAAGTGCGGCGGTTGGCGGGCGAGCGCGGCATGGCCGTTGAAACGGTGGAAGCCTTCGCGGAGTCGATGCCGTTGGATTCCGAATCGTTCGATCTGGTGGTGTGCCGGGTCGCCGCCCATCATTTTTCCGATTTGTCCAAAGCCATGGCGGAAATGACCCGCCTCGCCAAACCGGGCGGTTATGTGGCGATCATCGACATGGAGGGCGACGAGAACCCGGACATTGACGCACTCAACCACGCGATTGAGGTGCTGCACGATCCCACCCATGTGCGCTCTTACACGGTCACGCACTGGCGGGCGCTGTTCGCTGCCAATGGGCTGGAGGTGGTCGCCTGCGAAAACCGCTGGTGCGAAATTCCTGGTGGCATGACGGTGCGGCGTTGGTGTGAGCTGGGCAATTCCGGCGCGGAGGCGTTGCAAGCCATACAGGGCCGCTTGGCCGCCGCCCCGCCGGACTGGTTGGCCGAACTGGAAATCACCCAGGATGCCGACGGCGGGTTTCGTATTCCCATCCGCACCTTGCTGATATTGGGGCAGAAATCCCGCTAAGCGCCGCGCTTGATGACGGAATTTTCAGAACTGGCCGCCTATCAAGGTTTGTTCGCGACCCCCTGCAAACCTACCTTGCAAGCTTGGTTGGCGGAGTTACCGGAGCAGTTGCAAAGCGCCTTCGATGTCGGCCACCACGGTGACTGGCCGAAATGGCGTGAAGTCATCCGGCAACTACTCATCATTGAACCTGCGCGGGTCGATCTCAACGCCGACGCGGTGACTATCGACGGCCCTGATGACGCGGCGGATCAAGCCAGCCTCGAAACCCTGTTGCGGGAACTCCATCCCTGGCGCAAGGGACCGTACCGCTTGCGCGGCGTCCACATCGACACCGAATGGCGCTCCGACCTCAAATGGCGGCGGCTGGCGGACCACATTCAACCCTTGGCGGGCCGCGTGGTGCTGGACGTGGGCTGCGGCAACGGCTATCACGCTTGGCGGATGGCCGGGGCGGGGGCGAAATTGGTCATCGGCATCGACCCGACCTTGCTCAGCGTGGCGCAATTCCTGGCGGTCAAGCGGTTGGCGGGAGATTTTCCGGTGTATGTGCTGCCGCTCGGCATCGACGATGTGCCGCCCAATCTCCGCGCCTTCGACACGGTGTTCTCCATGGGCGTGCTTTACCACCGCCGCTCACCGCTCGACCATCTGCTGGAACTCAAGGGCTGCCTCCGCTCCGGCGGCGAACTGGTGCTGGAAACCTTGGTAATCGAGGGCGAGGCCGGGCAAGCGCTGGTGCCGGAGGACCGCTACGCGCAGATGCGCAATGTCTGGTTCATTCCGTCATGCCGGACTTTGGCGGGCTGGTTGAAGCGCTGCGGCTACCGGAATATCCGGTTGATCGACGTGGCGAAGACCACCCCGGAAGAACAGCACTCTACCGATTGGATGCGGTTTCAGTCCTTGCCGGATTTTCTCGACGCTGGGAATTCTGAGCTAACGGTGGAGGGCTTGCCTGCGCCACGGCGGGCGATATTTTTGGCGGTGAGTCCGTAAAGTCCTTGATGGCCGGGGAATGCTGGCCCGATTCGCGGGGCTGCCTTATTCGGCGGCGTTCTGGGTTGATTCCGCCATGGCGAGCGCTTCCAAATCCATTTTGTCCCGCGGTCTTCCTGCCGCACGCTTGGCCGCAATCAGGTCTTGCCGGGATATGAAGGGCATCCGCAGCCCGTCCAATTCGATTTCTTCCCGCCGCCCCCAGGCTTCCGCGGAAACCACGCCGGGTATTCCCATCAGCACATCCACGCGCAGGGGTGGTACGCCCGGTAGAAATAGCCTTCTTCGGTGAAGTCCTGCTCGGTCAAATCCGTCAACGGCGCACCGAACGCTTTGAGGGCGGCGAACACCGCCTTGGCGTTTTGGGGGTCTGCGCCCACCCACAGATCCTGTGGATTGTGTTGCGAGGATTCGGAGTTTAGCCGATGCGGGATGGCGTTAATATCAGATTCCCGCCCTACCGCTTGACTTCGCCCCGCCGCCGCTTAAGGTATGCCTATCGCCAACGTGGTTAGCGTTCAATCAAGCAGGTTTACCCCCATGGCCCATCCCCAACTCAAGCCCGCCAGCTACGACGACATCCTGGATTTGCCCGAGCATCTGGTGGGCGAAATCATCGACGGCGAACTCTACACCCAACCCCGACCGGCGCCCCGCCATGCGCGGGCTTCGTCGCTGCTGGGCGGCAGATTGACCGGGCCTTATGACGAAGGCAGCGGCGGTCCCGGCGGCTGGTGGATATTGGACGAGCCAGAGCTTCACTTGGGGCGGCACGTTCTGGTGCCGGACTTGGCGGGCTGGCGGCGCGAGCGACTGCCGAGATTGCCGGATACCGCTTGGTTTGAACTGGCCCCGGACTGGGCTTGTGAGGTGCTGTCGCCGGGCACCGCCCGCAAGGATCGGGTGAAAAAGATGCCGATTTACGCCGCGCACGGGGTGCGGCACCTGTGGTTATTGGACCCCGGCCTCAGAACGCTGGAAATCTTCGAGAACGCCGAAGGCCGCTGGTTTATGCTGCGTGCCTTTGAAGCCGACGAGTCGGTGTCCGTCGCGCCCTTCGAGGCTATCACCCTCGATCTCGCCGTGTTGTGGGCGGATTGATCCGGCGCGGCCAACGCGACACAAAAACTTTGCGTGCCAACACCGCACGCCATCCGAGTGAGGAAATCCCACCATGTGCCTAGCCATCCCCGGCCAAATCGTTAGCCTCTCCGCCGCCACCGCCGAGCGCTTAGGGCGCGTCAGTTTCGGCGGCATCATTAAGGAAGCCAGCCTCGCCTTCACCCCGGACGCGCAAGTCGGCGATTACGTCATCGTCCACGCCGGTTTCGCCATTTCTCAATTGGACGAAACGGAAGCCCAAGCGGCCTTGGCTGAGTTCGCCGCACTGGAAGCTTTCGAATCAGACGACACCGAGCAGCCATGAAATACCTGAACGAATACCGCGACCCCGCCACCGTCCACCGGCTGGCCAAGTCCATCGCCAAGACCTGCACGCAGGCCTGGACGATCATGGAAGTCTGCGGTGGACAGACCCACTCCATCCTCAAATACGGACTCGACCGGCTGTTGCCCGATGGGCTGGAATTGATTCACGGCCCCGGCTGCCCGGTGTGCGTCACCCCGCTGGAATACATCGACAAAGCCATCGCCATCGCCGGGAACCCGCTGGCGATTCTTTGCTCGTTCGGCGACATGCTGCGGGTGCCTGGTTCGCGCCAAGACTTGCTGGCGGTGAAGGCGGCGGGCGGCGATGTGCGGACGGTCTATTCGCCGCTGGATGCGCTCAAAATCGCCCGCGACAATCCGGCGCGGCAAGTGGTGTTCTTCGCGGTGGGCTTCGAGACCACCGCCCCGGCCACGGCCATGACGGCGTTCCAGGCCAAACAGACCGGACTCGCCAATTTCTCCCTGCTGGTCAGCCATGTGCGGGTGCCGCCAGCCATGGAAGCCTTGCTGAGTGCGCCCGCTAGCCGAGTGCAGGGCTTCCTCGCCGCCGGGCATGTTTGCACGGTGATGGGCTACACGGAATACGAACCCATCGCCGCCGCCTATCGGATTCCCATCGTCGTGACTGGCTTCGAGCCGGTGGACATTTTGAGCGGCGTGCTGCGCTGCGTCAGGCAGTTGGAAGACGGGCGCCACGAGGTGGAGAACGAGTACCGCCGCTCGGTGCAGCGGGAAGGCAACCGCGCCGCGCTGGATTTGCTGGGCCGGGTGTTCCGGGTGATCGACCGGCCTTGGCGCGGCTTGGGACCGATACCGGCCAGCGGTTTGGGGCTGAGCGAGGAGTACGCGGATTTCGACGCGGAACGGCGCTTCGACCTGCACACGCTGTCCGTCCCGGAACCCGCCGACTGCCTAAGCGGCCAAGTCCTGCAAGGCATCCTCAAGCCCGACCGCTGCCCCGCCTTCGGTGCCCGCTGCACACCCGAGCATCCGCTGGGTGCCACCATGGTGTCGTCGGAAGGCGCCTGTGCGGCATACTACCGCTATCGTCAAGCTGAACCAGCCAATCCATAGCTAACTCGTAGTCGCGTAGGTCGGGCAGTACTCATGCCCGACATTTCCGGTTGCGTCGGGCATGGAATACATGCCCGACCTACGGATTATGAGCTCCTGCTAAATCTCGCACGCCAACCAACCCCGTAAATACCTCATGAGACAACCGATTATTCCAATCTTGGCGGGCCTGTCCGCCGCGCTAATCACCACCACGCTGAGCGGCTGCGCCGACAATCCCCACAAGGCCAGCACCAGCGCCTATTACCACGACGCGCACATCTGCCGCGCCCAGAACCTCATCCAACCCAAGGTTCGCAGCAACCTCGCCAGCGATGCGTCCTCGGACATCGTGGCGGGCGTGAACGCCCGGAATTACCTGAAATGCATGGAGCAGCTTGGCTACCATCAGGACGTTAAGACCGACCCGCTACTGCACGCCCTGGATAAATGCCAGCACAAGGCCGAGCGCCCGCTCACGGCCACCCCGGAAGGCAGCGGCACCAAATTGAGCGCCAGTCTCGACCGAGCCGCGTTCCGCGAATGCCTGAAGCAGCGCGGCGTGGAGGGCGAGGTGGAGGTCGGCCCGCTGGAAAACCTGGAGCCGAAATAGCATGAGTGACGAATTCCAACTCGCTTGCCCGGTGCCCATCGGCCAGTACGACCACATCGTCATGGCCCACGGCGGCGGCGGGCGGCTGATGCAGCAGCTTCTGGAAAAGCTGGTGCAACCCGCGTTTGCCAACCCGTACTTGGAGGCGCGGCACGACAGCGCGGTGTTTGAGTCGGGCGGGCAGCGCTTCGCCTTCACCACCGATTCCTACGTGGTGAAGCCGCTGTTCTTCCCCGGCGGCGACATCGGCAAGCTGGCGGTGTGCGGCACGCTGAACGATCTCGCCATGGCCGGTGCCCGGCCGTTGTTTTTGAGCGCGGCGCTCATCATCGAGGAAGGAATGCCCATCGCTGATTTGCAGCGGGTGCTGAACTCCATGGCGGCAACGGCGAGGGGCGCGGGCGTGTTCATCGTCACCGGCGACACCAAGGTGGTGGACCGGGGCAAGGGCGACGGGCTGTACGTCAACACCGCTGGCATTGGCGTGATCGAGCATGGCCTGAACATTACCCCGGCGTCAGTCCAGCCCGGCGACGCCGTGCTGATTAACGGCGACTTGGGGCGACACGGCATCGCCATCATGGCCCAGCGGGAAGGGCTGGCGTTCGAGACCACCATCGAAAGCGATTGCGCCGATTTGTCCGGCCTAGTACGGGACTTGTTGGCGGCGGGGGTTGAGGTCCGTTGCCTGCGCGACCTCACTCGCGGGGGACTGGCCAGCACGCTGGTGGAAATCACTCAGTCGGCGGGCGTGGATATTGAAATCGCCGAAACCGCCATTCCGGTGCGGGAGGATGTGCGGGGCGCGTGTGAAATGCTCGGCTTCGATCCGCTTTACGTGGCGAACGAGGGCCGTTTCGCCGCCTTCGTCCCGGCGGAACAGGCCGGGCGGGCGTTGGCTGTTTTGAAGGCCCATCCTCTGGGGGAAAGCGCGGCGGAGATTGGGCGGGTGGTTGGGAAATCCAAGGGCGCCTTGCACCTCAAAACGGCCTTCGGCGCCCGGCGGGTGTTGGATTTATTGAGCGGCGAGCAACTGCCCCGGATTTGTTGACGAGGCCGTCGAGCCACCGATTTCCTTGGCCTTGACCTCGCTCGACGGCTTCAAGCCTTTCATGCATTCCAAGGCGTTGCGGTCGATGACCTTGGCGGCGCCTATGCAGTCCCGCACACGGATTTTGATGGCGAGATCGCCGTTGCCTGAGGCGCTACCCAGCCCCGCGCCATTGCCCGCGCCCGCGCCTCGCAGCACGGCCTTGCCGTTCTCCTGAATGAGTTGCATCCCCTTCAAGGCGCTCATGCCCAGCAGGACTTGGGTGCCTGTTGCCTTGGGATTGATGTTGCCTAGCACATTGAGCAGGCGTATGGGGCCGACCGACAGTTCCGGGATGATGGTCTCGTAGGCGTCGTAGACATCGCTGGCCGACGCCATCCTGATTTGCCGACGCTTCTCCAAGCCCAGCTCAGCGGCCAGCGGCTCGGGAATAACCACCGCGCTGGCCCCGGTATCCACCAGGAAGCTGACATCCTGGTCGTTGATGCTGCCATCGGTGTAATAGTGGCCGTCGGTGCCGGTGCGCAGCGCCATGGACGGGGCGGCGGTGCTTTCCGGTTCATCGGTGTCGGCGTAAGCCGCGTGGGTGACGGCTTGGCCTAGCGCGAGGCAAACGATCAATGCGCCAAGGGCGCGCTTGCCGAATATTTTTGTTATGGCATTCATGGCGGACTCCGATGCCGGTTGGACGATGCTGACATCCAGCTTAGTCGGAAATCTTCAGAAAATTATGCGTGAATTCACGTATTCATAATGAAATCAATGGTAATTTTCCCTGCCCAGCCAGGTAATCGTAAGCCTTTTGGGAGAGTGCCACCGCGTTGGGCGGGCTGTGTATGGATCGCCAATCAGCCAGCCTCCCGCTTCGCCATGTCCACCCATTCCTTATTCAGCCGGTTGCTGTGCTGGCTGCCGCCTTTGGCGTCCTTCAGAACCTCCCCAAATAGCGCCTTGGCTTCGGCCAGATTTCCAGTGCGCTTCAATAGCAGGGCGTAGCGGCATTTCAGTTCGGTGCTGGACGAGCGTTGCAGCAGCCCGAGGTATTCGCCCGCCGCCTGGTCCGTTTGGTCCAGGGCGTCCAGCGACCGGGCGTACAGCAGGCGGGCGTCGGCGCTGTCGTAATCGGGATTGGCCTGGAACAGGGTTTCGAGCGCCGCCCTGGCCCGGTCGAAGCGCTGGGCTTCCACCAAGGCCGTGGCTAGGCCGATCAGGATGTCGGGATCGGTGCGGTACATGCCGGACAGGGAGCTTTCGAACAGATCAATCGCCTCATCCAGCTTGCCCTGCCGGAGATATTCGCGGGCCAGCGCCAGCCGGTTGCCGATGGTGTCGGAAATTTCCAGGGCTTCGCGGAGTCGGCGCAGTTCCTTGCCGGGGTCGATGGCTTTCAGGAAGACTTTGGAGCCTTGGCGGGCGGTGCGGCTTTGCAGGGCTTCCGGCAGGATCACCATGATGATGTACAGCAGGCAGCCAATCAGCGGCACGAAGATGATGAGGAACACCCAGAACAGCGGATAGCCGCGCCGCATGGCGTGGACGGCGAAGCCGATTTGGATGGCGAGCATGAGGATTCCAGTGATTTCCATGGTTGTTCTCTTTGTTCGATTGTAAAAGGGGCGCGGGCGTCTCGCCCGCTGATTCCCACAAGATGGCCGTATTCTTCTTCGCGGCCAAGATGGCCGCGCTCCTTTAGCGCCGCTCCGCCAGCACCCGCGCCGGGCTATTGAAGGCGATGCCCTGGTTATAGGTGCTGTTCACCATCACCGCCTCCACCAGGGGCGGGGAAACGGGGGTGTCGCTTTCCCACTCGACGACGAAGCTGGCGCTGATGCCGCCGCTGCGGTCGGATTCCTTGACGATGTGTTCGGCGGAGGCCAGCGGTTTAAGGGTGGCCGATTGCTTTTGGTAGGCGCGGATCAGGGTGCCCGCCGAACTGTGGTAATCGACCCGCGTGACCGTGATTGGGTTCCGCAAGTCGGTGTTGCGGAGGCTCAGCGTCGCGGTCAGGTTTAGCGTGAAGCCCTTGTCGCCATAGGGCACTTCCGAGTAGGCCGGGACGTAGAGGGTTTGGCCTCGGGAAAGCGCGTCCTCGGCGTGGGCGCACGGCGTGGTCACTGACCCAACGAGAAAAAGCGCGGCGGCGATGAATCGACGGGAACGGGGCAGGGCGGTCATGATTCCTCCGGGCCGCTTTATCGGGGTGGCGAAGTCAGCGGAGTTTAACGGAATCCGACGTTTTTGAACGCGCCCCGCACGCCGGAATTCTTGCCGGGACTGGGAACGGTTCCTACAATCGGCGGCCTTGTTCGCTAAACCAATAATGATTCCAGGAGGCAGGCTATGTTGATGTTCGCGCTCGCGGTTTTTACCCTGGCCGGGGTGATGGGGATGGGCTTGATTGTGGATGTGTGGCGGGGGAGGGGCCATACCAAAGCCTATGCCCTGGTGCATGGCGGGCTGGCCCTGCTCGGCTCGGGGCTGGTGGTGGCTGAGGCGTTGAAGGGCGATAGCCGCCTTTACACGAACATCGGCCTTGCGGTCGTCATCATCTTGATTGGTGTTTGCCTGTCCTCGCGGCGCGCGCTGGGCACCCAGGCCAAGGGCGCGGCGCTGGTTCATGCCAGCTTGGCGGCGGTGTGTTACATGGTCCTGGCGTGGTGGGTGTTGGGATCGGGCGTTTAATTTACAGCAATTTCATTCCCAATATACGGGGGAGACGGCTTGTGGGAGT
>NZ_JBTEKS010000057.1:0-16818 GCF_054333355.1 Methylomagnum sp.
GTGCCGCGACCGGGCGGAAGGCCGCTGCCGTCAGGAAAGACGTTGATATTTTGGGCGGCGATTTCCGTTGGGGTGGCGGGGTGGCCTAGCTGCGGGCCTTCAGTGGCGGCGGTGGCGGATGTTGCCAGCCCCGACAGCAGCAAAGCTAGGCTGTAGGTCGGGCTTAAGCCCGACCTACAGTAGCGCGTAGGTTGGGCTGAGGAACGAAGCCCAACGATTCCTTTACCCACATTCGTTGGGGTTCCTTCGTCACCCCAACCTACGGCGTTGAGTTTCTCACGCATACACATGGCTCAAACTCCCATCGGTGGCCACCGCCCAAGCCACGATGGCGTTGTAGTGGAAATACCCATGACGGCCCCGCTCATTCACCAGCACCGAGCGCTCCGGCTGCACATAGCCGGTCTCGTCCACGGCGCGGCTCTTCAACACCCGGGGCGAGCCATCCCAACGCCAAGGCAGCCGGAACCGGGTGAAGCATTTGGACAGCACCGGCTCCTGTAGCGCCGCTTCCGCCCAGGTCTTGCCGCTGTCGGCGGAGACCTCCACCCGCGTGATCCGGCCCCGCCCACTCCACGCCAGCCCGCTGATTTGATACAAGCCCGGCCCGCGCAGCCTGTGGCCCGGCGATGGATAAATAATCAGCGACTTGGCTTCGATGAGGAAGGTGAACTGCCGCGCCTTGCCCGACGGTTGCAACTCGGTGTACTTGGCCGTTTCGTTGCGGGCCATGACCGGCTCCTTCGCCACTTGCAGCCGCCGCAGCCATTTCACGTTCAGCACCGCTTCCCAGCCGGGCAGGATCAGCCGCAGCGGATAGCCGTTCTCCGGGCGGATGCGCTCGCCGTTCTGGTACAGCGCCACGAGGGTGTCGTCGAGGGCTTTTTCCACCGGGATGCTGATATTCATGGCGGCGGCGTCGGCGCCCTCGGCGATCAACCAGCGGGCGTCCGGCAGCAAACCCGCCTCGTCCAGCAGGGTGGACAGCGGCACGCCGGTCCATTCGCTGCACGAGGCGAGGCCATGGAAATAACCCACCGGGGTTTGAATCGGCTCCTCGTGCCAGCCTGCGTTGCTGTTGCCGCCGCATTCCACGAAGCACAGCCGTGACACCAGCGGATAGCGCAGCAGGTCATCCACGCCGAAGCTGAGTGGGTTCTTCACCAGGCCGTGGATGAGTAGTCGGTGCTGGTCCGGGTCGATCTGCGGCACGCCGTTGTGGTGGCGCTCGAAATGCAGGCCGTTGGGGGTGACGATGCCTTCCAGCGTGTGCAGCGGCGTCCAGGAAATGCCGTTGCCGGGCGCGGCGGAATTGGCGGAAATCCAGCGGATGGCTTCCTTCTCGTGGGGCGAGGGCTGGCCGTAGTTGCTGAACGGGGCGCCGGGAGCTTTCATCCAGGACGGCGGTTCCTCGGCCAGCGCGCCGGGCACCACGGCGGCGAGTCCGGCCCCCACGCCCAAAGTCAGGCCGTGCTTGAGGAACAGCCGACGGTCGAGTAGGCCACCCTTGGCGGCGGGTTGCCAGTCGTCGGGGTTGGGGGGGGTGTCAGTGGTCATTTTGGCTTTTCGGTAAAAATGTGATGGCGAAGGGCAACCCTCCGCGCCTAGCCGTTGAATACCGCCGTCAATTCCTTGGCGTCGGTTGGGGTCCGCCAATAACTCGTCCAATCGATCCGCGTGCGCACTGTCGTCAAAAGCCGCCCGTTTTCTCCCTCTCCAGCGGGAGAGGGTTGGGGTGAGGGGGATTTAAACGGGATTTTTCTAAATCCCTCCAACATGCTGACCAAAAACCTCAGACCGGGGCGACCATCAGCGTTGTCTGAACGAAAAAACCTTAATTTTGACCCCCTCACTCTAACCCTCATTGCCATTAAGTTAAGCCGGTCTGGAGTCCGAACTTTAGTTTGGACAAGGGCTTAAGCCGTTGAAAAACATCCAAACTAAAGTTCGGACTCCAGCGGTCACTGCGCTCGGTTTTCTTAACTTAATGGCAGTGACCCTAACCCTCTCCCGCTGGAGAGGGGACCAAAGCCTCGTTTCAAGATAGCGCGATTACTCTGGGGAAATCGTGTTCGACCGCGTCTTTCCAAGGGTTGTCGTAATCGTCATCGGTGTTTTCCAAAGCCATTGCTCCGCGCTTCGAACCGGAATCCGGTGCCATGATTTTTGTCCGGCAAGCATACCGCCAGTTCGGAACGGCGGCGATGGATTCCCGCGTGAAAAAGGGGTTCGCCCCGCTGGGTGGAATGGGTTAGATTTGATGCTCATAACCCATCACCCGCAGGAGTTTTCACCCCATGCCATCCATCCCGATTGTCTTTCCGCCGGACCCCGCCCCCGCCATTTTCGCCGCGTTGGCTGGATAGGGTAGGGGACCGCCATGCGCGAATTCGCTGTTTTTATCATGCGCAGCCCATGGATCGCCGGACTGGTGGCGGGGCTGCTGGGAGTTGTGGCCCTCAAGGTGCCGCCGTTCGCCATCCTGAGTGGCGCGGTGGTGGCCTTGGTGGCGCTGCGGAGAGGCTGGCCCTATGGCTTGATGGTGGCGGTGGGGGCCGGGGCGTTGGTCGCGGCGGGGTGGTTTGGGGTGGGTTCCCGGCCTGGGCTGGAATTCCCGCTGGTGCTCGCCCTCTGGCCGCCCCTGCTGGTGGCGACGGAAACCCTGCGCCGCACGGAATCCCAAGGGATGGCCCTGCTGGTGGTGGGCGGGGTGATCGCTATTTATGCCGTGGCGATGCACGCCGTGACCGGCGACGTGGTGGCCTTCTGGCACGAGTGGCTGAAGCACGCGGTCACGGGCGTGCCGGGCGCCACGGTGAAGGGCTTCGAGGAGAACGACACCTTGCGGTTGATGAATGGCTTCCTGGGGGTGCTGTACGGGCTGAGCCTAATGCTGAGCTTGCTGTTCGGGCGCTGGCTGCAATCCCTGGCCTATCACCCCGGCGGCTTCGGCCCGGAATTCCAGCGGTTGCGGCTGTCCCGGCTGGTGTTGCTGACGGTGGTCGCCATCATCTCGGGGGCGGGCGCCTGGAATCAAATCCTGGTCGCCGATTTGTTCATGGCTGGCATCCTGGTCTATTTCTTCGTCGGGCTGGCGGTGATTCACGGCGTGGTGGCCATGCGCGGGTTGCCAGCGGGATGGACGCTGCCCATTTATATCGCCCTTATTTATTTCCCCCAATTCGTATTGGCCGGTCTAGCCCTGCTGGGTGCCTTGGATACCTTCGTCAATTTCCGGGCACAAAAGGCCAAGCCGTCAGTCTGAGATTCGGCTTTTCGACACCATCCCAACAAAACTAAGGAGCCGATCCGTGATTCCCTACCGCGACAATATTCCTCTGCGCCACACGCCGTGGATGACGTGGACGCTCATCGTCATCAATGTCGCCGTCTTTGCTTACGGCGAGATGCTGTCGACGGAATCGCTGCGGATTTTTCAATATCTCCACGGCTTGGTGCCGGCCCGGTTCGCGTTTCCCGACTGGGCGGCGCGGGCGGGCTTTCCGGCGGGGGATTTCACGCCGTTCGTCTCGCACCTCTTCATGCACGGGAGTTGGATCCACATCGTGCTGAACCTGTGGCTGCTGTGGATTTTCGGCGACAACGTCGAGGACCGCATGGGCGCGGTGCGCTTCCTGGCGTTCTATCTGGTGTGCGGGATGGCGTCCGGGGCCGTGCATGTCTACACCAACCCGCAATCCATCATTCCCGCCATCGGCGCGTCGGGGGCCATCGCGGGCGTGATGGGGGCGTTCTTCTTCCTGTTTCCCTACGCCCGGATTGTGATCTGGGTGTTCTTCCTGCCCCTGTTCGTCGAGGTGCCCGCCATCGCCTTCCTGGGCGTGTGGGTCATGATCCAGCTCTACAACGTCACCACGGGGCTAGTTGTGTCCGCCAATCCTTATGCCGACGTGGCGTGGTTCGGGCATTTGGGCGGGTTCATCATCGGGATGCTGGCCTATCGGTTATTTCTGCTGCCGGATCGCAACGGCGAGGGCGATTCTCCTTTTCACGAGCAACCCTAAGCCATGGCTTACAAAATCCATTCCTCAGAGCTAGTGCTGCACGCCATCAACCGCCGCCAATTCATCGCCTCGTTACGGAAGTATCTTCCGGCGGAGTCCGTGCTGTCCGATCAGGAAGACCTGCGCCCCTACGAGTGCGACGCCCTGTCCGCGTATCGCGAACTGCCCTGGCTGGCGGCCTTGCCGGAAACGGTGGCGCAGGTCCGCGCCGTGTTGAAGCTGTGCCACGCGAACGGCGTGCCGGTGGTGGCGCGGGGCGCGGGCACGGGGTTGTCGGGCGGGGCATTGCCGGTGGCGAATGGGGTGCTGCTGAGTTTGGCGAAATTCAACCGCATCTTGGCGCTAGACCCGGCCAACCGCACGGCGCGGGTCCAGCCGGGGGTGCGCAATCTGGCGATTTCCGAAGCCGCCGCGCCGTTCGGGCTGTATTACGCGCCCGACCCGTCCTCGCAAATCGCCTGCACCATCGGCGGCAATGTGGCGGAGAACTCCGGCGGCGTGCATTGCCTGAAATATGGGCTGACGGTGCATAACGTGTTGGAGGTCACGCTGGCGACCATCGACGGCGAGTTGCTGACCATCGGCGGCGCGGGGCTGGATGCGCCCGGCTATGACCTGCTGGCGCTGGTGTGCGGCTCGGAAGGCTTGCTCGGGGTGATTGTGGAGGTGGTGGTGAAATTGTTGCCCGCGCCGCCCCGCGCTCAAGCTTTGTTGGCGGCGTTCGACAGCATTGAAGGCGCGGGCGCGGCGGTGGCGGCGGTGATTGCGGCGGGGCTGGTGCCAGCGGGTTTGGAGTTGATGGACGCCATCATTCTTCAAGCGGTGGAGGCGTTTCTGCATCCCGGTTATCCGGCGGGTGCCGCCGCTGTGGTGCTGTGCGAATTGGACGGCACGCCGGAACAGGTGGAATCGGACATTGCCAAGGCCGAGGCGATTCTCGCTGAAAACGGCGCGCTGGAAGTCCGCCGGTCGCAGAGCGAGGCCGAGCGCAAGGTTTTCTGGGCCGGGCGGAAGGCGGCGTTTCCGGCGCTGGGTCGATTGGGTTGGGATTATTACTGCATGGACGGGACGATTCCGCGCCGCCGGTTGGCCGAGGTATTGGGGCGGATTGGCGAATTATCGGTGGAGTATGGGCTGGGGGTGGCGAATGTTTTCCATGCGGGGGATGGCAATCTGCATCCGCTGATTATGTATCAGGCTAATGAGCCGGCGCAGTTGGCGCGGGCCGAGGCGCTGGGCGGGCGGATTTTGGAGTTATGTGTGGCGGTGGGCGGCACCGTGACGGGGGAGCATGGCGTGGGTATGGAGAAGCTGAATCAAATGTGTGTGCAGTTTCATAGCGCGGAATTGGCTCAGTTTTTCGCGGTGAAGGCGGCGTTTGATGCGAAGGGTTTATTGAATCCGGGGAAGGGGGTTCCGACCTTGCATCGGTGCGCGGAGTTCGGGGGGATGCATGTGCATGGGGGGCGGTTGGCGTTTGGGGGGTTGGAGAGGTTTTGAGGGAGAGCAATGGTGGGATAAGCGGGCGGTTTATATGGCATTTTTGCTGACTAACTCACGTTAGGCGTAAATAATCAGCACGGTAGGCTGGGTTGAGGAACGAAACCCAGCATTCCCGGCGAATAAGCTGGGTTTCTGCAAAGCTCCAACCCAGCCCACCGGGATAGTTTTCGGAGTAATTAGGACGGGAAGCTAGGGCCGTAGGATGCGCTGAGGAACGAAGCGGTTCCTGTCGTCACCGCATCCTACGGGCTACGGGCTGAGAGGTTTCAATCGTATCGAGCCGAGGGAAGCTAGCCTGTAGGCCGGGCCTGTAACCATGCCGGACCAATATAGCCGCGTAGGTCGGGCATGTATTCCTTCTATGCCCGACCTACGTCACTGGATAGATTTAGGTCACTCGCGCCGCCTGCCTCCGATATGCCTCCGCCACCAACTCGGTCGAAGCCCGCCAACATTCCCGGCAAAACTCCGTAAACCCCGCCAACCGCCCCGGCTCGGGCAGCAAATCCACCCCGGCCCGCGCCGACCCGGCACCCAGATCATAGGTGTGGAGCAAATCCAGATACTCCCGCCGCCGCGTGTGGTCGATGACAATGAGCGGCAAAACCGCTTTCAGCACTGGCAGATTCGCCAACAACCGGGCCAACCGCCCATTGCCACCGGAGAACGGATGAATGCGGACGAAACCCACATGCAGCCGGACATAGGCGGCAAGGGCACCGTCGGAATCGCCGGATCGAGCCGCCGCCAGGGCCGCGTTCAACCCATCCAACCAAACCGCCATCAGCCCCGGCGTATCGGCGGGCGTGGCGGCGTGGGTGCCATTGGACTCCCGCTTCCAGGCACCGACCGGGCAATACAGGTCGATGACGATTTCGGTTTGCACCGCCCGATGCAGGGCTAACAGGTCGCTATCGGTGATGGGATCGGGCCGGTCCAACCATTCGTATACCAAGTCGACGGCCCGCGCATGGCCGACCACTTCCTGGTGATGCTTCAGCGGCTTGCCCGAGACGGTCAGCCCTTCCTCGATGACGAAGGCGGTTTCACCCAGGGTGAGGGTGTTGCCTTCCAGGGCCGTGCTGGTATGGGTCCACAGGTTCCGCAATTGCGCCAGAAAGGCGGCGCGGAGGTCGCGGTCTAAGTCGGGGAAGAGGGGATTCATGATAGTTGAGAAGTGTAAAGACCGACTCGGTTTTAAAAACCGAGTCGGTCTAGTTCTATTCGGGACCGGCAAACACTTCCGCCTGGATCCGCTTGATCTCGTCCCGCAACCGCGCCGCTTTTTCGAACTGCAATTCGCGGGCGGCGGCGTACATCTTCTCTTCCATCTGCTTGATGAGCTTGGCCGCGGCGGCGGGCTTGACCGCTTTGTAGTCGGCGCTAGGCTCGGCCACCTTGCGTGACGCTTTCTTGGGGCTACCCGGCCCGGCACCGGGGATGGCGACTTCCAGGATGTCGGTGATGTTCTTGACGATGGTCTTGGGTGTGATGTTGTGGCGCAGGTTGTAGTCGATCTGCTTGTTCCGGCGGCGCTCGGTTTCTTCCAGGGCGCGCTCGATGGAGCCGGTCACTTTGTCGGCGTAGAGGATGGCCCGGCCATGAACGTTGCGGGCGGCGCGGCCCATGGTCTGGATGAGCGAGCCGGTGGAGCGCAGGAAGCCCTCTTTATCCGCGTCGAGGATGGCGACCAGCGAGACCTCGGGGATGTCCAGCCCTTCCCGCAACAGGTTGATGCCCACCAGCACGTCGAATTTCCCCAGCCGCAAGTCACGGATGATCTCCACCCGCTCCACCGTCTCCACATCCGAATGCAGGTAGCGCACGGCGATGTCGTGCTCGAACAGGTACTCGGTCAGGTCTTCCGCCATGCGCTTGGTGAGCGTCGTCACCAGCACCCGTTCCTGCTTGCGGATGCGCTCGTGGATTTCCGACAGCAGGTCTTCCACCTGATTGAGCGCCGGGCGGATTTCCACCTGCGGGTCCACCAGGCCGGTGGGCCGCACCACTTGCTCCACCACGGCGCCGGAATGCTTCTGTTCATACGGACCTGGCGTCGCCGAGACGTAGATGCGCTGCGGGGCGCGGGCCTCGAATTCCTCGAATTGCAGCGGGCGGTTGTCCAGCGCCGACGGCAGCCGGAAGCCGTAATTCACCAGGGTTTCCTTGCGGGAGCGGTCGCCCCGGTACATGGCCCCGAGCTGCGGAATGGTGACGTGGCTTTCGTCCACCACCAGCAGGGATTCCGCCGGGAGGTAGTCGAACAGCGTCGGCGGCGCCTCGCCCGGCCCTCGCCCTGAGAGGTAGCGGGAGTAGTTCTCGATGCCGGAGCAATAGCCCACCTCCAGCATGATCTCCAGGTCGAACAGGGTGCGCTGTTCCAGCCGTTGCGCCTCGACCAGCTTGTTCTGGTCGCGCAGTTCATCCAGGCGGAGTTTCAGGTCGGCCTTGATCTGGTCGATGGCTTCGAGGATTTTCTCGCGGGGCGTGACGTAGTGGGTCTTGGGGTAAACCGTGTAGCGGGCGATGCGGGAAATGATCTCGCCGGTGAGCGGATCGAACAGGGACAGCCGCTCGATTTCGTCGTCGAACAACTCCACCCGCAGGGCTTCCTTTTCCGATTCCGCCGGGTAGATGTCGATCACCTCGCCCCGCACCCGGTAGGTGGCGCGGCGCAGTTCGGTGTCGTTGCGGGTGTACTGCAACTCGGCGAGGCGGCGCAGGAGCTTGCGCTGTTCCATCAGGTCGCCGCGCACCAAGTGCAGCACCATTTCGAAGTACGAGGCCGGTTCGCCCAAGCCATAGATAGACGAGACCGTCGCCACGATCACCGTATCGCGCCGCTCGATCAGCGCCTTGGTGGCCGACAGGCGCATCTGCTCGATGTGCTCGTTGAGGGAAGCGTCCTTCTGGATGTAGGTGTCGGAGGAGGGGACGTAGGCTTCCGGCTGGTAATAGTCGTAATAGGAGACGAAATACTCGACGGAATTCTCCGGGAAGAACTCCTTCATCTCGCCGTAAAGCTGGGCGGCCAGGGTCTTGTTCGGTGCCAGGATCAGGGTCGGGCGCTGGAGGGCTTCGATGATGTTGGCGACGGTGAAGGTCTTGCCGGAGCCGGTCACGCCCAGCAAGGTCTGGTGCAACAGCCCGTCGCCCAAGCCTTCCAGCAATTGGCGGATGGCCTCCGGCTGGTCGCCAGCGGGCTTGAAGCGGCTACGCAGGCGCAGGGGCTTGCCTTGGGTGGGGGAGGGCGGGACGGCTTCGTCTACGAGGGGTTTGATGGGCATGGATGTTTTTGCCAGAACGGTATGTGGCGCTCGCGATGGCCCGGCGGTTCGAGAGCCAGACTGGCGCCGACGATGTTTATTGAAACAACTTGGCTAGGTTCTGTTGACGTAAGCACAAAAAGGGTCAGGGAGCCTAGTGCTTTGTCAGCCATTGAATGACGTGATAGGTGTAGGTCGGGCAGGTATTTCCTGCCCGACGCTTAGGCCAGACCGCTTTCACTCAATGTCCCCAAACATCATCCAGCGAGCGGGCGTCCAGTAGGCGGTCGGCCCATAACAGCAGGGTAGCGGCATCCGCTGTAGCGAGGCGGCGCTTGGCACTGTCGGAGAGTGGGCCAAAACGGTGTTCGAGAAGGCAACGCAGCATGTTAGCTTCGCCGACGGCTTCACCCTCACTAAACACCTGCTGGTAAAACTTGGTTTGCTTCAGGTCGCTTTCGCTGAAATTGAAGTTGAACATGGCTTGAATTTCCTCACCTGAATAGTCGGGGCACTCAGTGGCCCCAAACTTCATCCAGTGAATTAGCATCGAGCAGACGCTTGGCCCATAGGCGGAGTGTCGCGTCATCGGCAGCGACGATTCGTTGCCGGGTTTTCGGGGATAGCGGCCCGAATCGGTGTTCAAGCAATAGCGCAAACATGTCGGCCTCGCCTTTAATTTTGCCCCTAGCTTCGCCCTTGGCTTCACCTCTGGCTTCGCCGGTGGCTTCGCCCTCCCCGAATACTTGTTGATAAAACTTGGTTTGCTTCAATTCGGTTTCGTTGAAATTGAACATGGCCTGTATTTCCTCCCGTGAGAATTTCGGCAGTTTATAAACCAGGATGGTTTCCAGCAAATCCAGCCAATCAATCCCGTCATCGGGATGCTGGCGGCGGTGGGTCTGAATCCGTTCGACGATGGCCTGAATCTGCGGTTCCTTCGCCAGCACCAGGGCGATGAGCCACAGCTTGGGATTGGGGCTGTCCAGCAGCGCCAAGCGGCTCAGGTAAACCCGATGCAGGTTGGGCAGATGCAGGAACGGTTCCGTCCCGCCGTCCACCCGCTCGGTGGCTTCATCCGGGTAGAACACCACCGCCCGCCACACCGGCACCGGCGAATATTGACGCAGATAGACCAGCATTTCGCCCACGAAGCGGAGGTAGAAGCCGTCGTCCGGCTGGGCCTGGGCTTCCACGAAAATCACCGAGGCGTCGGGCCGGTCGGCGGGTGGCAACAACACGCCGTCCAGGCGGAACGCGGTCTGTTTGACCTCGACGGACACGAAGCGGTAGCGTTCCGGCTCCGGCACGGTCAGCCCGGCGAGTTCCAGGGCTAGGCCGGGATCGGCTTGGAATAGGCGGTAAAACAGGCTGTCGGTTTTCATGGGAGAGGCTTTGATTAGCGCTATCGCGAACCATAAATTACCCTATCATATTCCACGGTAGGTACTCCTTTCTGATTTTTCATCCGCCGCATCCGCAGTAACATGGCCGACAGCCTTATTTTCTTGGAGGGACGCATGAAACCGCACGCCTTGCCTTGCGGCGAATCGCAACCGGAGGGCCAATGGCAGCCGCGCCGGGTGTTGCTGTTCTCCGGCCACATGGTCGATGCGCCTGACCGAGCGACGCCCCGCTTCCCGCCTGACAAAGTGCCGCTGGCTGAAGTCGCCATCGCCAAGGTCTTGGACGAGCTTCAAGCCGGTCCCGATGACTTGGCCATCACCCAAGGCGCCAATGGCGGCGACTTGATTTTCGCCGCCGCCTGCCAGGAGCGCGGCGTCAGGCTGCAATTGCTGCAACCCTTCCCGGAAGCCGAATTCATCCAGCACTCCGTCGCCCTGACGGCGAATGAGTGGCACGACCGCTATCTCGCCGTCAAAGCCAAGCTCGACCTACCCATCCGTTGTATGCCCGAGGAACTGGGCGATTCGGAACGCAATCCCTACGAGCGCTGCAACCTGTGGCTGATTGATAGTGCCTTGGCCTACGGGCCGGACAAAGTGCGGTTCATTTGCCTATGGAACGGCGCGGGCGGGGATGGCGTGGGGGGCACCCAGCACATGATGGACGAGGTGGAAAAGTGCGCCGGACAAGTCATTTGGCTCGATACCCGGCGCTTGTGGTGAACGCCTTCGGGCGGCGGGGGGCGTGTAAATCCTGCCCGGAAAAACACCATGCCCTCCACAATCCGCAGGGCGGACTCGACAGCCTTCCCCCGCATGGCTATTCTCTGCACCCGCCAGCGATCCGCTGCCCTAAATTCACCGCACTCACGTTACCCGACCCATGAACATCCAACTTTCCGACCGCGTACAGTCCATCAAGCCGTCCCCCACCCTCGCCGTCACCGCCCGTGCCGCCGCCATGCGTGCCGCCGGGAAGGACATTGTGGGCCTGGGCGCCGGTGAGCCGGACTTCGACACCCCCGACCACATCAAGCAGGCCGCCATCAAGGCCATCCAGGATGGCTTCACCAAGTACACGGCGGTGGACGGCACGCCCGGCCTCAAGAAGGCCATCGTCGCCAAGTTCAAGCGGGAGAACGGCTTCGACTACGAGCCGAAGCAAATTCTGGTGTCCTGCGGCGGCAAGCAGAGCTTCTACAACCTGTCCCAAGCGCTGCTGAATCCCGGCGACGAGGTCATCATCCCCGCGCCGTATTGGGTGTCCTACCCCGACATGGTGCTGCTGGCCGGCGGTGTGCCGGTCATCGTCGAGGCGGGCCAGGCGCAGAAATTCAAGATCACCCCGGCCCAACTGGACGCCGCCATCACCGCCAAGACCCGGCTGTTCGTCATCAACAGCCCGTCGAACCCGACCGGCATGGCCTATAGCGCCGACGAGCTGAAGGCGCTGGGCGAGGTGCTGCGCCAGCATCCCGACATCATCATCGCCACCGACGACATGTACGAACACATCCTCTGGAACGGCGACTTCGTCAACATCCTCAACGTCTGCCCGGACCTGTACGACCGGACCATGGTCCTGAACGGCGTCTCCAAGGCGTACTCCATGACCGGCTGGCGCATCGGCTACGCGGCGGGTCCGGCCAAGCTGATCGAGGCCATGACCAACATCCAGTCGCAAAGCACCTCGAACCCGACCTCCATTTCCCAGGTCGCCGCCGAAGTGGGTTTGAATGGCGACCAGGCCTTCATCGGTGAAATGGTCAAGGCGTTCAAGGCCCGCCACGACTATGTGGTGCGCGAGTTGAACACCATCCCCGGCGTGGAGTGTCTGGAAACCGACGGCACGTTCTACGTGCTGCCCAATGTCCAGGGCGTCATCGACCGGCTGGACGGCATCAGCGACGACTTGGGACTGGCGGAATACCTGATCGAGGGCGGCGTGGCCGTGGTGCCCGGCTCGGCCTTCGGGGCGCCCGGCTGTATGCGGTTGTCCATCGCCACCAGCAGGGCGAATCTGGAGAAGGCGCTGGACCGCATTAAGCAAGCCCTGGCCTGACAATCATTATTTCGGGGCGGTTTCGCGCCGCCCTTTGATTGAAAGGGATAACCTCCGTGAAAAGAGGTTATCCCTTTTTATTTGTCGCCGTATCAAATAAATATGATCAATGTAGGGTGGGTTAGGCACCCGCTAGGTGGGGTTTGATATTGCTTCGCGGTCTACCGTGTGCCGTAACCCACCGCCTTAATCGGCATGGTGGGTACGGCACACGGCGAAGCCCACGGGAATATTGGTTTCTCGTCACATGCGCCTAACCCACCCTACGTGCTACTTACTGAATAATCCTATCCCCCCACCGCCCGCAACCTAGCTTTAGGTTCCGACGCTTCAGTCAAAGTGTCATTGAAAAACCTGACTATATCCAAATACTCCCTGGGGTCAAGCTGGGTCACGGGATAATAGGCATCCTGACTGGCAAGATGATTACGGTAATCATCAAGCCTCAGCCCCGTGCCTTCCTTATAATGGGTAATGCCCACCATGACCCGCAGACTGCCGAGCGCTGAACGATAAAGATTCAAATAATAATCCAACTCCGCCAAAGGATTTGCCTCGGTATTATTAATCAGAATCAACAAAGCCCACGCCCCCCGGCAAAGGATTTCCCCCATGAACTCAAAGCGCTTCTGGCCGGGCGTGCCATATAACATCAGCTTCATATCCTCAAACCGGGTCTCGCCATAATCCATCGCCACCGTGGTGCTGGCCTTTTGTTCGGAGACATAATCGCTGGGGCGGGTTTCGGTGGTCAGCGGGGAGAAATCGCTCAACTTGGTGATGGCGGTCGTCTTGCCCGAGCCGATGGTGCCCGCGATGACGATTTTTATATGCTGTCCGCGAGGGCTGGCGAAGGGCTTGAGGAGATTATAAAGTTGGCGGCGAGCGGCCAGGCTTTTCTGGGATTCCCGCTGGGCTTGGTCGTTGCGAACCACCAAATCGAGCAGGGCACAGGCATTGTGGAAGTCGACCATTTGCCGCCCCGACAGACTATTCTGAGCGGCAATATCCGTGAGTTGCGCCCCCCTGAGGCTCATCCATTTGGAAATATCCAAATATTCCTGGTAATAACTCAAACGGGTGATCTCGGGCCAGTGCTTGACGATGACGCTATCGTCATGCTTGCAACCCGCCAGCAGCCGCCCCCCCGAATTAACCAGGGTCGCGAACCAAGTCAATTCATCCAGGGTATAACGCTTGGCTTTTCTGGCGGTAATTTCTTGGATAAGTCCCGCATTGGGACCAAGCGCATAATTGGAAAGCCGCGAGTAAAAGCTAATGTATCCAACTTTCCGCAGCAATTCCTCGGCAGGAATCCGGGTGACTTGGATGGCTTCGCGCTGGGCAATACATAGGGGAACGGATTTTTCGATGTCCTCGAAAATATAGCAAGCGTCTTCCCCTGGTAAGAGATACAGGCATACTTCCGGGTCTTCTGGCAGTGCTAAAACCCGTCCAACACCATCGGCTCGCGCTTCTTTGATAATGCCTTGAATATAATTCTCTGGGTGATAAGGCTCGTCCGAAATGGAGCGGCCCGTCAGGGATTCCTGCATTCGCAGCAAGGTATTGACCATATTCAATGTCATTGACATGCCCCGGTGGGTTTTTGTCAACGACCATTGCACGCCTTCCGGCAAGGTGCCCGTGCCATAAACCAATATCCTGTCGGCGGGGATCGCCCGGCTTAACTTCTCCCAAAGTAGATTGGACTGTGCGTCGCCCCGCATGATGAATAATAGGATATTGGCTTCGCCGGGTTCGGTTAAACGCCAGCCATTGCCCAGCCAAGCGAAGGCCAAGCGCAAATGCTCAATCATGCCCGGCTCGGTTTTCCATTCCTCGACAGGCGCCACCACGGCCAGTTTCATAGTATTCATGAGATACCCGCCTCAATAGTTTCGTTAATTCTTTCCGCAAGCACCGAATGGCCCAGCCAGTCGAGGCGCACCCGCCTATCTGAAAGCCGCCGCCGTTGTCGTTTCAAAGCCGAATCCGTGAGCGCGGAATTGACCCGCCGCATCGCGCTTCACCCCCCGTGACCTGCCTACAATTATCTGAGGTCCGACAAGGCTGTCAGCAAAATGACCTGGACAAAGCAATTATAGAAAAAAAAACAGAGTAGACAATAGCCGTGCGTCGCTGTGGCCTTGTCGGAAACAAGCCCTATAGCTGGATGGAAGCTAATTTCGCGCCAATCCGTGTCGGAAGAAAACAGCGGAGCATTCGCTCGGCTATGGGATCAGGGCAATCGCGCTATGCCGGGAAGCGGCTGTTTTTTCCCTCTCGCCTTTGGGAGAGGGTTAGGGTGAGGGTGTCAAAACGGGTTTTCTTCCTTGAAGAACCGAGGTCGGGTCTTGTGGTCCGGGTTAGAAAGACCATAAATCCCTGGGTTGGATACCCTCACCCCGGCCCCCCTTCGACGCCGCTCAGGACAGGTCTCCCAGAGGCGAGAGGGGGAAATTCATATAGCGCGATTGCCCTGGCTATGGGATGGGCCGGGGACGACCGGCGAGTTTTTAAGGGCTATGATGTCGCGCATTTTCGTCGCCCCCGGAAGGCCCGCGATTGTGATGACCGGCGATAGATTACAAAAGTCTCTACGATCCGTCAGTGAACTAAGCGACTCCCGGACCCATCATAATTACCCTTTGTTTCTGTGCTTTTTCACGTTTCCGGGGGATGCCAGCCCAAACGAGTTAAGTCATCGGCTTGCGGCACTCCAATCCGCTTCGTGGTAGCCCACCAGCACTTGGTTATCCAGCCGGTTAATATCGGTTTCCATTCGGCCCATGTCCGGCGGGAAGCGGAATAAATCCCGCTGGGTCGGCCCATCCAAAAACCGCAAACCCGGCGGTAATCGCTCGGATGGCCCGAACCCGCTATGTCCCGCCAAAATGAAGCCCCATTCCCCGAAGGACGCGACATAAGCGTGATACGGCCAGGTGTGAAAGCCCACATTCTCTAGTGTATTTACCACACACCAGAAGCTCCGGCGGGCGGTGTAGGGCGAGGTGGACTGAATCACCAACAGGCCGTCGCGGGCCAGATGATGATCAAGCAGCCGATAAAACGCCGTGGTGTACAGCTTGCCCAGGCTGAAATTGGTGGGGTCGGGGAAGTCGGCGACGATGAAATCCCAAACTTCCTGGCTCTCTTCCAGCCACACCATGGCGTCGGCGTTGACCACCCGCACCCGTTTGTCGGCCAACGCCCCGCCGTTCAGCTTGCCCAGCCCCGCCGGGTCGCCGAACAGCCGGGTCATGGCCGGGTCCAGTTCCACCAGGGTGATGGATTCCACGTTCGGATAGCGGAGGATTTCCCGCACCGCCAAGCCATCGCCGCCACCCAGCACCAGCACCCGCCGCGCCTGCGGCAAGGCGGCCAACCCCGGATGAATTAGCGCTTCGTGATAGCGGTATTCATCGCGGGAACTGAATTGCAGATTGCCATTAAGGAACAGCCGCAGATCGTCCGACCAGCGGGTCAACACGATGCGTTGGTAGGCGGTGGTTTCGGCGTGGAGGATTTCATCGCCGTAGAACTGCGCCTCGGCGAACGCGGTCAGCCGCCCCGCGCCGAACAGGCCCGCCAACAACAGCGCCAGCACCACGCCGCATTGCCCGGCCACCATCCGCCACGGGCCGGGCCGGTGGCGGAACAGCCACAGCGTCGCCGCCGCCACAGCGGCATTGAGCAGGCCGAACAGGAACGCGGTGCGGATCATCCCGAGCTTGGGCGCCAGCAGCAGCGGGAACAGCAGCGACACGAACAGGGCACCCAGATAGTCGAAGGTCAGCACCTCCGACACCAGTTCGCGGAACCGCACCCGCTCGTGCAGGATCCGCATCATCAACGGGATTTCCAAGCCGACCAGCGTCCCGACCCCCAGCACCAGCCCATACAGCACCGCCGTGAACGGCGCCCCGCTCTTGGCGAACAGCAGGAACAGCACCGCCGCCGACACCCCGCCCAGGAGGCCCACCGCCAATTCGATCTGGATGAAGCGCAGCACCAAATTGCCGGTGACATGCTTGGACAGCCACGAGCCGATGCCCATGGCGAACAAATAGGTGCCGATGACGGTGGAAAAGCGGGTGATGGAATCGCCCAGCAGATAACTCGCCATGGCCCCGGCGATGAGTTCGTAGACCAGGCCGCAGGAGGCGATGAGGAAGACCGAAGCGAGGAGGGCGTATTTCAAGCGTGACTCTTTGGGTGCGTGGATTTTTCGGAAGGATTATCATCGCGGAACGGCAAATTTGCTCCCTCTCCTTGCGGGAGAGGGCTGGGGTGAGGGGGGAACAAAATGAGAATCAAAGCTTGGCGGGCGAGTATTTGTGGAAAAAAGCTTTTTTAATCCCCTCACCCCACACTCTCTTAGAAGGAGAGGGGGCCAAAATCCGCGCTTTTGGAAAAACCCATCAAACAAAAATTATCCCCCATCCATAGGCGTTCGGCCCGTGCCCCAAGTCCCGGAGACGCTATGCAAGCCATCCCCACGCAGCCCGTCACTGCCATTAAGTTAAGAGATGCCGGGGCGCATCGCCGTTCGC
>NZ_JBTEKS010000058.1:0-16741 GCF_054333355.1 Methylomagnum sp.
CTTTGTCCGCCGCGCCATCTGGGCGCGGAAGTATTTCGTCAACTCCGCATCCGGCGGCGAACTGTTGGAATTGTCGCCTCGCGATGGCGAAGTCCTGCTGAATCAACTCGCCGCCACGGCGTGAAAAGGCCAAAGTCGAGAGAATTGTGCGCCCACCCTATAACTTCCCCTAACGCTGCAATCCTAGCCTAAGCGATTCCCCTATCTTGCCGCGCAAATCCGCCCAATCTCGGCCCGCCTTAAACACATATTTCTGATTGATTTCCAACTCGATGCCAACATAAGCCTCGGGCGGGAAGCGGCGGCGCAGCGTCTTGGTGAAACCATCATTCTTCCCTTCATAGGGATAATTGCGCCGCACGTTTAAATCAGGCGCACATACCTTAAGAGCGGCCCGCCAGCGCTGACAGAAATCGACTTCCCCGGCGCGGGCTGGATCGTATAGCAAACCAATATCGGCGTTACGCACTTGGCCGTCGAGTTCGGGCGTGAAGCTGTGGCAGGAAATATGAATCACCCGCTGGCCGGATTCAATCGCCTGCCCGATAAGTTTCCCGGCTTTGCCGCGATAGGGCCGATAGTAACGCTCGACGACTTGTTGTCGTATTTCGGCAGGCGCGGCGCGGGTGGCGGGGGAATAAAGCTGCGGGTGGTTCAGGGAGCGATTCAGATCGACCAATAATCGGCTGGTGGTGGAAGCCACCAGCGGCGCTTTGAACTGGGTGGCTAGTTCCCGCGCCATGAGCAGCCCTCCGGGATCGAATCCCCGGTGGGAATCAAGTAATCGCCGATATTCCGGGGTTTGAAATAAAGATTGATACTGCGCTGGAATCCGGTTTCCGCCGTGTTCACAGGTGATTAGTAGATAATCGGCTATCATTCAAACCCAATAGACAGGATGTAGGGTGGGTTAGGCGCACTTAGGTGAGGCTTGGTATTTTTTCGTGGTTTACCGTGCTACGTAACCCACCATTCTAGAGTATTTTCATTTTGGGTTTATGGCGTTCACATAGGCCGACTCGGTTTGCGAAACCGAGTCGGCTTTTCTCGTTGCCGTACACTCATGTTGAAAACGCTCTAATGAGCATGGTGGATTACTTAGCACGGAAATATTGACGGGAATACTTAGATTTCGCGTGGTGTCCGCCTAACCCACCCTATATTATCTTGGTATTACCAATATAGCTCTGGCAATCGGCTGAATACTTCACGTACCCCCGCGCTCCATTGGCTGCTCAAAGCGGTGAAATACTTATCGCGCTCGTCGAAGCGGCGGCGCATACAAATAGCTAGGCTGTCGCGCTGATAGCAAATCAAATCAATTGGCATACCGACGGACAAATTACTGCGCATGGTTGAATCAAAGGATACCAGCACGCATTTGGCCGCGTCGGCGAGGGTGGTGGATGGGGTTATTACACGGTCGATAATGGGTTTGCCGTATTTCGCCTCGCCGGTCTGGAAATATGGCGTGGTATACAGCCCCGCCTCAATGAAATTACCTTCACAGTAAATCCGAAACAGCCGCATGGCTTCGCCGCGAATTTGTCCGCCGACGATGAATGAGGCGTTGAATCCGCCGCTGTCCGCCAAATACGGGCCGTCGCGGCGGTCGATGTCACGCATGGCGTCGGCCACCAAGGTGGCGACATCGAACAGGGTTTGCGCGTTCCAGATGTTGAGCGCCGTGCCGCCCGCGTCGCCGCGTTGCCTCAGCACGCTGATGACAGCCTGGGTTCCCGCGAGGTTGCCGGAACTCAATAGCACGATGACCCGGTCCCCGGCCCGTTCAAACACCGTCGTTTTGCAGAACGTGGCGATGTTGTCCAAACCGGCATTGGTGCGGGAATCCGAGGCGAAAACCATCCCTTCGTCCAGTAAGAGGCCCACGCAGTACGTCATTTTTTCTCTCCTCACTGGGAATCCGGGCTTGGCTTTTCGCCGCCAGATTTTGCTTGCTTATTAATATTCATCGAGTGGCGGATACCGCACACCCAATGGGGTTGAAGGACACTACCACTAATCGGGGCAATAAAATACGCTAAGAAGCTATTTTCTCCAGTATTTTTGAAAAAAACAGTGCATTGCGTCAGTGTCGGCGAAGAATCGTCGAATAATGATGGACTCTAATGGATAATCGGGTAGTGTGGAAACTCGACAGCCTTTGAACACTCCCATTAAGTCCGTGAGTTATTTGCCTTGACAATGTGACGGCCTGCTCCTGCTATTTTGAGTTTAAAAAAGCCACTAAAAAAATAGGGTGTTTCCCTGAGTTATGGCCTTGCTCGGTTTCTCGAAAAAACCATTGAGGCAGACAAGACACCATTACCACTTTTAGAATAAGTAATAATCCCATGTTTATTAGAATCGGCTTCGATATTGCCTATTCCTTTCCCCAGCCCACCGAGATGATTATGATGCTGTACACGCATCCGAGCCGGTCGGCCTTTTTGATGACGCCCGAGCGTTTGACTGGCGACCCCGCCCTGGTTATCGAGGATTTCACCGACGTGTATGGCAACCGCTGTGCGAGGGCGTTTTGTCCCGGCGGGCTGCTGCATTTGAAGAACGACGCCATCATGGTCGATGGCGGTTTGCCGGATATTCTGACGCCGGAGGCGCAGCAACACACGGTTCACGAACTGCCGCCGGATACGCTGCTGTACCTGCTGGGTAGCCGCTATTGCGAGATTGAGAAGCTATCGGATGTGGCCTGGGAGTTATTCGGGCAGGGGCCGACGGGTTGGGGGCGGGTGCAGGCTATTTGTGATTGGGTGCATAACCACATCACCTTCGCCCACGAATCCGCCCGCTGTGACCGCACGGCTTACGATACCTTCATGGATCAACGCGGCGTGTGTCGGGATTACACTCATCTCGCCATTACATTCTGCCGGTGCATGGGTATTCCCGCCCGTTATGCCACCGGGTATCTCGGGGATATACAGGTGCCGGTGGTGCCGCCCATGGATTTCAGCGCGTGGTTCGAGGTTTATCTGGGCGGCGCCTGGCACACCTTCGATGCCCGTAATAATCAGCCCCGGGTGGGGCGCATTCTGATGGCGCGTGGCCGGGATGCCGCTGACGTGGCGCTGACCACGACGTTTGGGAAGCATGTGCTGGAGAAGTTCGATATTTGGGCTTATGAGCTTTCCCATGAGGAGGTTGCGGCGGCGATTAGAGGGTGATTGTGGCGAATCTGTGGGAGCGGGCTTCAGCCCGCGACAGCGCGTTTGATCGTGGGCTGAAGCCCACCCCCACAAAAAAGGCCGACGCAGCGTCACCGCTCCGTCGGCCTTTTCAGTTATCCAAGCTGTTGTGATGGGTTTCGCTAAAGCGCCACCCATCCTATCGGGCGATGACGATTACTTAAACCGCAAAATCCCCCGATCCCACACCGTCGGCGCTTCGTAGCCCAGCAGGTTGACGATGGTCGAGGCCAGATTACTCAAGCCGAAATGGTTCTCGTCGATGCTCGCCGCGCCGTTAGTCTGGTTGTCGTACAGGATGAAGGGCACCGGATTGAGCGTGTGGGCGGTCTTCGCCTTGAACTTGCCCGACTTGTCCTTCTGCGGTTCGCCGGTTTTCTTGTTCAGTTCGTACATCTCGTCGGCGTTGCCGTGGTCGGCGGTGATGATGGCGATGCCGTTCAGGGCGTCGATCACCGGCAGTAGCCGCGCCAGTTCCAAATCGACCGTTTCGACGGCGATGCGGGTGGCCTGGAAGTTGCCGGTATGGCCCACCATGTCGCCGTTGGCGTAGTTCACGCGGGCGGTCCTGAACTGGCCGGTCTTAAGCTGGCGGATCAACTCGTCGGTGATTTCCGCCGCCTTCATCCACGGGCGCTGCTCGAAGGGCACCACGTCCGACTGAATCTCGATGTAGGTTTCCAATTTGTCATCGAACTTGCCGCTGCGGTTGCCGTTCCAGAAATAGGTGACGTGGCCGTATTTCTGCGTCTCGGAAATCGCCAACTGGCTGATGCCCTCGTCGGCCAGCAATTCGCCCATGGTGTTACGGATGGCGGGCGGGGCGACGAGATAGCGGTTGGGAATCTTCAAGTCGCCGTCGTACTGCAACATGCCCGCATAAACCACCTTCGGCACATGGCCCCGGTCGAAGGCGTAGAAGCTCGCGCCTTCCTCGAAAGCGCGGGTGATTTCGATGGCGCGGTCGCCCCGGAAGTTGAAGAACACCACGCTGTCGTGATCGACGATGCGGCCAATCGGCTCGCCGTTTTCGGCGATGACGAAGGGCTGCAAGTCCTGGTCGATGACGCCGGGGTTCTGCGCCCGGATGCCGAGAATGGCCTGTTCCGCCGTGTCGAAGTGCGGCGCCTCGCCCCGGACATGGGTTTGCCAGCCCTTGGCGACCATGTTCCAGTCGGCCTCGTAGCGGTCCATGGTGATGTTCATGCGTCCGCCGCCGCTGGCGATGCGTGCGTCGAAGCCGGGGTTGCGCAGTTCCTTCAAGAAGGCGTCAAACGGCTCGACATAATCCAGCGCGGAGGTTTCCGGCACGTCGCGGCCATCCAGCAGGATGTGGATGCGGACCTTGTGGACGCCCTCGTTCTTGGCCTGCGCGATCATCGCCTTGAGGTGGTCGATGTGGGAATGCACGTTGCCGTCGGAGAACAGCCCTAAGAAGTGCAGCGTGGAGCCGTGTTCGCGGACGTTGGCGATGACTTCCCGCCACGCCTGGCCTTGAAAGAGCGCGCCGGTGGCGATGGCGTCGGCCACCAGCGAAGCGCCTTGGCTGTAGACCTGCCCGGCGCCGATGGCGTTGTGGCCGACTTCGGAATTGCCCATGTCCTCGTCGCTGGGCATACCGACCGCCGTGCCGTGGGCTTTCAGGATGGTGTGGGGGTATTGGGCGAACAAGCGATCCAGGGTGGGCGTGTAGGCTTGGGCGATGGCGTTGCCTTCCTGCTGGGCGCTGACGCCGAAGCCGTCAAGGACGATGGTGACGACCGGGCCGGGTATGCCCGCGAAGGAGGAGAGTTTATTCAGCATGGTGACTCCGTGCATGGATGGGTGGAAAACAGAAAACCACCCGTTGCGGGTACGGGTGGCTTGGGTTTTGGTGCGATTTTACCAGCCTTGCAATCGCGCCGGGTGTGGCGGGTGTAGGTCGGACTTCAGTCCGACAGGTCGGGCTTGTGAAATCGGGTCGGGCTAAAGCCCGACCTACATGTGAAGTCGGGTCGGACTAAAGCCCGACCTACCGTGGAGATATTCGGCCTATATTCTACGGGGTATCTGGGGGTATCAAGACTTCCCGCTCTTCTTGGCCCGCTCCTCCGCCATCCACGCGCTCGCTCGCTCATCAATCACCGAGTTCAAATAGAAATTATCCCCCGCCGCCTGCTTCGCCAATTTGAGCTGCAATAACGCCGTCTTGGTTTGGCCTGCCGCGTAATACGCCTCGGCCAAATAACGATGGGATTCCCCCTCGTTGCCGGTTTGGCTATAGCCCTGCGCCATTAACTCATATACGTCCGGCGTCGGTTTCTGATAGCGGGAATAATCGTGCAGCAATCTTAAGGCGGGCTGGCCCTTGCCCATCACTAATAACACCCGGACATAATTCAAGGTCAGCGCTTGGTTGCCGGGGAAGCGCTGCAAGGCCGCGTCGTAGATTTGGATGGCCTTGGCGTAATTCTTCGCGTCGGCCTCGGCCTGGGCCAGCGCGTTCACGAACTGCGACTGATTGGGATAAGCCATCACCAGCCGTTGCAGAATGGGCTTGGCCTCCTCGCGCCGACCCGCCCGCATCATCGCCAAGGCCGTGCCGTAGGCGGTGACATCCTGTTGTACCTTGGTCCCCTGATTCGCCACGGCCTTGAAATAATCCAATGCCGCCTGCGGATTTACGGTCTGCGCCCGCAGCTTGGCCTTGATAATCAGATAGGCCATGGAATCGGGATATTGCCGGTAGGGGAAGCTCTCCGCCCGGCCCCGCGTGTCGGAAATACGCGAAACCGTCACCGGGTGGGTCAGCAGGAATTCCGGCATCCGGTTCCCGGCGAAGCGGGTGGATTGCTGCATCCGCTCGAAAAAGGCGGGCATGGCCCGGGGATCGAAATCCGACTTGGAAAGAATCTGCATCCCCACCCGGTCGGCTTCCGCCTCGTTGTCTCGGGTAAAATTAATCAGGTATTGATTGGCGGCGGCCTGCACGGCGGTGGCGAGTCCAATGCCAGCGTTGCTGGATTGGTTGGCGTAGCGGCAATTGGCATCGATGCACCGGCTGCCGCCGCTCCCGGCCATCCCACCCAAGACCAAGGCGCCGACGGTGGCCAGCAGCACCGGGATGCTCAAGCGGTTGGCGGCCTGGAAGGTCTGGTAAAGATGGCGCTGGGTGACGTGGGAGATTTCGTGGGCCAGCACCGAGGCCAGTTCGCTTTCCTCGTCGGATAGCAGAATCAGCCCGGAATTGACCCCGATGTAACCGCCGGGTCCGGCGAAGGCGTTGATGACCGGCTCGTTGACCACGAAGAACATAAAGCGCTGGGCGGGGTTGTCGCTGTTGCCGACCAGCTTGTCGCCGATGGTCTGGATGTAGTCCAGCACTTCCGGGTCTTCGCTGACATCCGCTTGGCCGTGCAGGCCGCGATAGAACGCCTCGCCCAGCGCGGCCTCTTGTTGTGGCGTCATGAGGGTGCCGGTGGGGTCGCCGATGTCGGGGAGTTCGATGGGCTTGGCAGTCGGTTCGCCGACACCGAGAGCCAGGGTGGTGTGGCTGAGTATCAGCAGGACGGCGACGAGTTTCTTGAAGTTCATATTAACCAGGATTAACGCGCCCCTCCGGCGCCACGAAAGCCATTTTACGACCGAATCGAGGAAGAAAACCTGTTTTGATACCCTCACCCCAACCCTCTCCCAAAGGCGAGAGGGCGAAAAATCACACAGCGCGATTGCCCCGCATGAGATACGCCATTCAAATAAACACAGGTCCCGGCCAATCCCAGTCCGCCCATACCGCCTACCAGTTCATCCACGCCGCTTTAGCCGCAGGCCACGAAGTGATTAGAGTATTTTTTTACCACGAGGGCGTCCATCATGGTTTTGGCGAGGGTTCGGACTGGTCCGGCTTGGCTCGCCAACACGGCGTGGACCTCGTGCTGTGCGTGTCCGCCGCCGAACGGCGCGGCCTTTCGCCGACCAGCGCGAACCCGGCGGAGGGCTTCCGCGTCGGCGGCTTGGGGCAATGGATGGACGCTTGCTTGAAGGCGGATCGCGTCATGGTGTTCGGCGGATGACTATCGGCAAGCGCTTCCTATTCATGCTGCGGCGTCCGCCCCAGGCCGGTTTCCGGGTGCGGGAAACCCTCGACATGGTGCTGACCACTGCCGCTTTCGACCAGCCGGTGACGCTGCTGTTCCTGGATGATGGCGTGTACCAACTCAAGCGCGGCCAGCGCCCCGAAGTGGCGGGCCTTCCGCCCGTGGCGCCGCTGTTCGACGCCTTGGCCTTGTACGACGTGCAGGCCGTATTGGCGGAGCGGGAATCCCTGGCCGAGCGCGGCTTGTCGGAAAGCGATTTGGTGATTCCGGTGGACTTGATCGAGCGGGCCGAGATTCCCGCGTTGATCGCCGCCCGCGATGTCGTGGTGAACACCTGATGGCCGCGTTGCATTTGGTGAACCGCTCGCCCGCCGACAGCCGGGCGCTGGCGCAATGCCTGGCGCGGGCGGGGGAGGGTGATGCGCTGTTGTTGATCGAGGGCGGCGTGTACGCGGCGGCGGATGCGCCGGGCGGCGAGGTTCTCCGCGAACTGGCCGGGCGGGTGAGCGTGTATGTTTTAGCGCCCGATCTTGACGCCCGTGGCCTGTCGATTTCCCCGCGCTGGCCGACTATTCAGGCGGTCGATTATTCCGGCTTCGTGGCGTTGACCACGGCCCTCAACCCCATCGTGTCTTGGTTCTGATTCATGCTTGAAGTGGCTGGCCGTATTCTCGAAACCACCGACGGCGGCTTTCTGGTGGATGCCGCCGCTTGGGATGAACAAGTCGCCGTGGCTTTAGCGGCGGGCGTTGCCATCGAACTCACCGCCGATCATTGGGAAATCATCCACTTCATCCGGGATTATTACGCCCGCTTCCAACACCTGCCGAACAACCGCATGTTCGTGAAGGTGGTGCAGAAGGAATTCGGCGAGGCGAAGGGCAATTCCCGTTATCTGCACCGTCTGTTTCCCGACAGCGCGGTGAAATATGCCTGTTTGATTGCGGGGCTGCCTAAGCCGCCGGGGTGTATTTAGGCGGGGGCGGCACCATCCACCCCCAAACACGCCCCGCTGGCGGGCACAAAATTTCAACCGAGAGGCTTTCCGGGCACACATGCACGACCCATTCGACCTAAGCGACGCCGTCATCCGGGACATGGAACACGTCCTCGTCACCCGCCACGCCCCCCGCGACGGACGCCGTTGCGAATACCGCAAGCGCTTCAAGCCCGGGGGCCTCCGCGACGCCGACTACTGGATTCAGCGGGAAAACGAATTCCTGCTGGACTTCGCCCTCAAGCGCCTGCGCCACGTCGTGGAACTGTCGACCTACGCCCAGGCCAGCGACGGACGGCACACCCCCATCGTCGAATCCGTCGTCACCTACGACGCAGGGCTAACCATCGAGGACTGGCTGAGGGTCCGGGCGGAGTACCAGAACGGCGAGACCTACGGCCATCCCTTCAAGCACGCCGGCCTGTTCCTCTTGCTGCTGCGGGCCTGCCTCATGGCGCTCCGGGAAATCCACCAACTCGGCATCGTCCATTGCGACATCAAGCCGGACAACATCTGTCTGCCGTATCTCCCTTATCCGCGCCAACCCGGACAACCCATCCGCATCGACTTCGACCGCATCCGGTTGATCGACTTCGCGTTCTCCATCACCCCGGACCGCCCGCTACAGCACCCGCTGCCCATCGCGCCGGAAGCCCCCTATCAATCCAACCTGCTGAGGACGGCCCTGCGCGACGACAGCCGCCGCCAGCCCCGCGCCCAGCCCGCCAGCCAGAAGCTCGACTACCGGGTGGACCTGTATGGCCTCGGCCATCTCGCCGGACGCATCGCGGACCTGGGGCTGGTGCAGCCGGGCGGACCCGGCGGCACGGCGGCGATGGAGGGCGCCCTTGATTTGGTGGAGCGGCTGCAAGCCTTCGACGATGGCCGACGCCGCACGGGCCGGAGCTTGCCCCATGACGAACTGATCGACCACATCAACGCACTGCTGGAGCCGCTCAAGGACTTGGACGCCTACCGCCTGTTCGACGTGGCCCGTGTGCGGGAAGCCCGGCAATCCGAGGCCGTGGTCCAGGCCACGCCCTTGACCCCGCTAGCCCGGATCGACAGCCCGCCCGCGCCGCCGCCGCCCCGGCGGCGGCGCGCCCCATGGCCGAAACTGCCGCTGGTTCTGGCCGGACTCTCGCTGGCTGTCATGGCGGGTTTCGGCTATTGGCAAGCCAACCGGGCACCCACCCCGACCACCGGGACCGAAGCCAAAACCAGCGGAAAGACCGAGCCGAAGCCCGGCGCCGCGGCCAAACCCAATGTGGCGGCGACGGCCAAGGCCAAGCCGGAAGCCGAGGCGGTGAGCAAACCCAAGCTGGCGATGGAGTCCGAAGCGGTGGCCAAGGCCAAGCTCGCCGAGGCCGAGGCGAAGCGGAAGGCCCAGGAGCAAACCCGCTGGAAGGAAGAGGCCGAGGCGATGTTCAAGGCGGAATTGGCGCGAACCGAGCAAGAGGCGCTACGGCGTGAAGAAGCCGAGGTCCGCGCCAAGGCTTTGGCGGCGGAGGCCCAAGCGGCGGCGACGAAGGTGCCGGCGAACGGGGCGGCCCGGTCGGAAGCGGCCAAACCGGCGGCGGGCGCGGCCACGGCCCGGATCAACTTTCCCGCGCCGGGCGACGAGGTGGAGCGGGTCGCGGACATCCGGGGCACGCTGAGCGGTCTGGCGGACGGTCAGTCGGCTTTCCTGGTCATCCGGTCCACCGCCGCCCAGTTCGGGCGCTTGTATTATCCGCAGCGGGAGCTACCCCGCTCAGTGGACTGGACGACAAAGGGCGTGTTCGGCACCGCCAATTATGAATATCAAGTCTTGGTGGTCGCCACGGACGACCCGGAATCGGCGGCCTTGCTGCGGGCCACCCGCTCACGGAATTTCGGGCTGAAGGAGTTGCCGGGGAATACGCGGGTGATTAGCCGGGTCTTGATGGTGCGGCGGGTGCGTTAGGTTTGCGCAGGGCTGTAGGCCGGGCATGTACTCATGCCCGACATAAGCTTGCCGAAACTGGAAACGTCGGGCATGGGAACACATGCCCGGCCTACAAGATTCTCCTACAAGATTCTCCCGCCGATGCTTGCTCAAGGCGCGAACGCCTGCTCCACGGGCCGCGCCGCCGTCTCTTCCTTGCCGCCAAACGCCTCCCAGCCTCCGCCCAAAGCCTTGTACAAAGCGACCAAGGTCGTGGCCGTAGCGGTTTCGCTTTGGGCCAATTCCCGCTGATCCTCCAGCAGCCGCAATTCCGTATCCAGCACGGTCAGGAAGTTCTCCGCGCCCTCATCGAAGCGCATGTGCGCCAGCCGGTAAGCCTGTTCACTAGCGGTGGCGGCGGACGCCAGCAGGGCTTGGCGTTGGCGGGTGCGGTTGTAGTTCACCAGGGCGTTCTCGGTTTCCTCCAAGGCGTTCAGCACGGCCTGCTCGTATTCCGCCAGGCTCGCTTCGGCGCGGGCGTCGGCGGCTTTGATGCGGGCGTAGACCTGACCTAGATCGAACGCCGCCCAACTAATGCGCGGCCCGAAGTTATAAGCGGTCGCCCCCGCCGCGCCCAAGCCGGTGAAGGATGAGGATTCCAGCGCGAAAGTGCCGACGAAGGTGACACGCGGGAATAAGTCGGCGGTGGCGACGCCAATTTGCGAAGTGGCCGAAGCCAGCCCCCGTTCGGCGGCTCGGATGTCGGGCCGGCGGCGCAGCAGGTCGGCGGGGCTGCCGATGTTGACCAGTTCGGGCGGGTGGGGCAGGGGCGCGGGTTCCAGCAGTTCGGCGGTCAAGGCCGCTGGCCGCTGGCCGATCAGCACCGAAATCCGGTGAATGTCCTGCCGGATCAGCGCGTCGATGGGCGGAATGGTCGCCAGCGTGGTGTCGAGCTGTGCCTTGGCCCGCGACGTGTCCAGTTCGGTGCCGACCCCGGCTTCCTCGCGGGCGCGGGTGATGTCCAGCGTGTGGTTCTGGTTCTTGGCGTTCTTGCGGGCCACGTCCAGTTGGTTCTGATGGCCGCGCAGTTCGAAGTAATTGCGGGCCACCTCCGACACCACGCTGACCAGCATGTCGCGGCGGTCGGCCTCGGCGGCTTCGTTCTCGGCCTCGCGGGATTCCACGTTGCGGCGGATGCGGCCAAAGATGTCCACTTCCCAGAAGGCGTCGAAGCCGACGTTGTAGAGCCGCAAATCCCGTGGCACGAAGTTACGGCGGTTGAGGGCATCGAAGCTGCGGTGCTGGGAGGTGTAGTTGCCGTGGGTGTTGACGTGGGGCAGCAAGTTCAGACCGGCCTCCAGGAACAGCGCCCGCGCCTCCCGGAGACGGGCCTCGGTGGCTTTCAGGTCGAGGTTGTTTTTCGCGGCCAGCTCAATGAGGTGTATGAGATTCGGGTCGTTGAATTGCTTCCACCAGACGCCATCCGCGCCGTCGGTCTTGAATTCGGGTTGAGCGGCATTGGCGAAGGCTTGGCCCGGCTCGGTCACGGGCTTTTGGTAGTCGGGGCCGACCGCGCAGCCGGTGAGGGCCAGGGCGAGGATTAAGCCCATACCGCTACCGCTGGTTCCCACGCGCTGCGTGGGAACCCAGTCGGCCCGCGCTGCGGGCCGTAACGGGGCGCAGCGCGCCCGGAATGCATTCCCACGCGGCGCGTGGGAACGAGCGATCAAATCTTTCATCAATGTGTCTCCACCGTCTTCTGCCGCCGCTCCACCAGCCACCGCACCACCACATAAAACACCGGCGTCAGCAACAATCCGAAGAAGGTCACGCCGAGCATCCCGCTGAACACCGCCGTGCCCAAAATGCGCCGCGCTTCCGCGCCCGCGCCGGTGGACACGACCAGCGGAAACACGCCCATGATGAAGGCGAACGAGGTCATCAGGATGGGCCGGAGGCGCAGCCGCGAAGCTTCCACGGCGGCATCGCGCCGGTTCAATCCCATCTCCTGCCGCCGCTTGGCGAACTCGACAATCAGAATGGCATTTTTGCTGGCGAGTCCCACCAACACGATGAAACCCACCTGGGTGAAGATGTTGTTGTCCATGCCCCGCAGCCACACGCCCGCCATGGAACTCAGCAGGCACATGGGCACGATCAAAATAATCGCGAAGGGCAGGGACCAGCTTTCGTACTGCGCGGCCAACGCCAGAAACACGAACGCCACGCTGAGCGGGAAGATAATCGCCGCCGTGTTCCCGGCCAGGATTTGCTGCAAGCTCAGTTCGGTCCATTCAAAGCCCATGGTCGGCGGCAGTTCGGCTTTCAGCACCCGCTCCATGGTGGCGATGGCCTGCCCGCTGCTGACGCCGGGCAGGGTGATGCCGTTGATTTCCGCCGCCGGGAACAGGTTGTAATGGGGCATTTTGTCCGGGCCGGTGGTCTCCTTGACCTTCACCAGACTGCCGAGCGGCACCATGTCGCCGTCGCGGTTGCGGGTCTTGAGGGCGGCGATGTCGTCCGGCTTGGCGCGGAATTTCGCATCGGCCTGGGCCACCACTTGGTAGGTCCGCCCGAACAAATTCAGGTCGTTGACGTAGAGCGAACCCAGATAGATTTGCAGCGTGTCGAACACATCGTTCAGGGCGACGTGGATGGACTTGGCGAAGCTGCGGTCCACGTCCACATAAAGCTGCGGCACGCCGGAGCGGAAGGTGGTGAACAAGCGGGCCATGCCCGGCTCCTTGCCCGCCTTGGCGATGATGTCGTTGGCGACCCGCTCCAATTCCTGCGGTCCCGCGTTGGCGCGGTCCTGGATTTGCAGCTTGAAGCCGCCGACGTTGCTAAGCCCCCGCACCGGCGGCGGGGCGAACACGGCGACATAGGCGTCCTCGATACCCATCAGCCTGCCTTGCAGCTTGGCGAGGATGGCGTCGGATTGGAGGTCTGGTCGGCCCGCCCGCTCCTCGGGGTCTTTTAGTCGGGCGAACAAGGTGCCGGCGTTGGACTGGCTGGCGAAGGACAGGATGGAGAAACCGGCGTAGGCGTTGACCCGTTTGACGCCTTCGGTTTCCAAAATGACCTTGGTCGCCTTCTTGATGACGGCCTCGGTGCGTTCCAGCGAGGCGGCGTCGGGCAATTGCGCGTAGATGACCAGATAGCCCTGGTCCTGCGGCGGGATGAACCCGGACGGGACTTTGTCGAACGCCAGGAAATTCAGCCCGTTCAGTGCCATGTACAGCACCAGCACCACCACGCTGAACCGGATCAAGCGGCCCACCAGCCGGGCGTAGCCCTCGCGGAAAGCGCCGAAGGCCCAGTTGAACAGTCGGAAGAACCAGCCCAGCAGGAAATCCACCACGCGAGTCAGCCGGTCCTTTTTCTCGCTGTGTTCGCCATCCAGCAGCACCGCGCACAGGGCCGGACTCAGCGTCAGCGAGTTGAAAGCGGAAATCACCGTCGAAACCGCAATCGTCAGGCCGAATTGCTTGTAGAACGCGCCCGACACGCCGGTAATGAACGCCGTGGGCAGGAACACCGCCACCAGCACCAAGGCCGTGGCGATGATCGGGCCGACCACTTCGTCCATGGCGAGTCGGGTGGCCTCGCGGGCCCGCATCCCGAGCGCCATGTTGCGCTCCACGTTCTCCACCACGACGATGGCGTCGTCCACCACGATGCCAATCGCCAGCACCAGCCCGAACAAGGACAGGGTGTTCAGCGATAGGCCCAGCGCCGACATGATGGCGAAGGTGCCGATCAGCGACACGGGCACCGCCAGCATGGGAATGACGGTCGCCCGCCAGTTTTGCAGGAACACCAGCACCACCAGCACCACCAGCAGGATGGCTTCGAACAGGGTCGTCACCACCTTTTCGATGGACTGCTCGACGAACACCACGGTGTCGTAGGACAGCACGTAATCCAGCCCATCGGGGAAGCGCCGCTTCAGTTCTTCCATCGCGCTGACCACGGCTTTCTTGGTGTCGATGGCGTTGGAGCCGGGCAACTGGAAGATTGCCAAGCCCACGCTGTCCTCGCCGTCGAGGAATAGTTCCGAGCCGTAATCCTTCGACGCCAATTCGATCCGGGCCACGTCCTTCAAGCGGGTGATCTGGCCGTTGTCGCCACTCTTGATGACGATGTCGGCGAAATCCTTTTCGTCCGACAAGCGGCCTTGGGTGGTGACGGTGAATTGAAAATCGGTCGGGCCGGGCGTGGGTGGCTGGCCGATGACGCCCGCCGCCACCTGCACGTTTTGTTCACGGATGGCCCGCACCACGTCGGAGGCCGTCAGATTGAGCGCCGCGACCCGCTCCGGGTTCAGCCACACCCTCATGCTGTATTCGCGGGCACCGAACAGGAAGATGTCGCCGACGCCGGGCTGGCGGGCCAGGATGTCCTTGACTTGCAGCAGGGCGTAGTTGGTGAGGTAGACGTTGTCGTAGCGCCGGTCGGGGGAAATCAGGTTGATGACCAGGCTCAAATCCGGGCTGCGCTTCCTGACGCTGATGCCTTGCCGCCGTACTTCTTCCGGCAAGCGCGGCTCGGCCAGGGCTACCCGGTTCTGCACCAGCACTTGGGCTTTATCCAAGTTGGTGCCCTGCTTAAACGTGATGGTGAGCTGCATCACGCCGTCGTTGGTGGACTGCGAGGTCATGTAGAGCATGTCCTCGACGCCGTTCACCTCCTGCTCGATGGGCGTGGCGACGGTCTCGCCCAACACCTTGGCGTTGGCGCCGGGATAGACCGCCCGCACCTGCACGCTGGGCGGGGCGATTTCCGGGTATTGGGTGATGGGCAGGCGCAGCAACGACAGCGTGCCGATCAACACGATGAGGATCGACAACACCGAGGCGAAGATGGGGCGGTCGATGAAGAAATGGGTGAAGCGGGTCATGGAGCGATTTTGATTAGAGCGTTTGGTAGGCCGGGCAGGTACTCATGCCCGACATTTTTGATCGGGCGCTAGCGTCGGGCATGGGTACCTGCCCGGCCTACGGTTTCAACCGGCATCCGATACGGCGACGCGCTCGGCCTTCACCTTGGCGCCGGGCCGGAGCTTTTGAATGCCCTCGATGACCACGGATTCATCCGGCTTCAAGCCATCGGCCACCACCCGCAGGGCGCCGAACAGGCTGCCGAGCGTGACGCGGCGGTATTCGATGGACCCGTCGTCCTTGGCGACCCAGACGAACTTCTGGCCCTGGTCGCTGCCGATGGCCCGCTCCGGGACAAGCAACGCCTGCCGCGCCGCGCCGCCATGGATGCGCAGCCGGGCGAAGAAGCCGGGGCTGAGCAGTTCGTCCCGGTTCTCGAACACGCCCCGCGTGCGCAGCGTGCCGGTGCCCGCGTCCAGGCGCGGGTCCACGTAGTCGATGTGGCCCTGGTGGGGAAAGCCGGCTTCGTCCAGCAACGCCAATTCTGCCGGGATGCGGGCCGTTTGCTTGTTGCCCGCCGCCAGCCGCCGGTATTTCAGGACCGCCCGCTCGTCGGCGTCGATGTAGACATACACCGGGTCGATGGACACCAGCGTCGCCAGCGAGGTCTGGTCGGCGTTCACGAGGTTGCCGGGGGTCAGCAGTTCCCGCCCGATGCGGCCACTGATGGGCGCCCGGATTTCGGTGAAACTTAAGTTCAGGTTGGCGGTTCGCACCGCCGCTTCCGCCGCCCGCAGCGCCGCCGTGGATTCCCGCTGGCCCTTGCTGCGTCCGTCGTATTCCTCCTCGGACATGGCCTTGGATTTGCGCAGCTTTTCGGCCCGCGCCAAATCGTTGCCCGCCAACTCCAGCTTGGTCTTGGCCCGTTCCAATTCGGCTTCGGCCCGGTTCAGTTCGGCTTGATAGGGGCGAGGGTCGATGACGAACAGCAGGTCGCCCTTCTTCACCTTGTCGCCCGCCTTGAAGTTCACCCGGTCGAGATAGCCGCTGACGCGGGCACGGATTTCCACGCTTTCCGTGGCCTCGATGCGGCCCGTGTATTCGTCCCACTCGGTGACTTCTTTTTGCAGGGGCAGGCCGGTTTTCACCGGCATGGGCGGCATCTGGGGCGGTCCCGCCGGGGCTTGGGCGGAACTGCCGCAGCCGACCAATTGCAGCAGCAAGAAAGCGGCAAGGATTCGGGGGCGTGGCGGAAGGGTGCGGTTCGTATGACCGGACGGGGTAGGGCGAAGGTGGCGTGTGGAATCTGGCGGCATGGGCTTTGGGTGGGTTGGTCATGTACGGTGGTGGGAGTGAGGCTCGGCTGTCGCGGGCTGAAGCCCGCTCCCACAGTCTTTCTGCTCGCGCATGGGAAATGAAACGCGCTAGTACCGGCAAAAAATAAAAGGTAACATTTCGTTTCATTATTTTCACAAAAATAAACCCCGGAGTCCACCGCACATGCGAGAGTCCCGATGACCCGTCCAGGCCGCCCCAAAAAAGGCGAGGAAGCCATCCGCCGCGATCAACTGCTGGAACACGCCACCCGGCTGTTCGCCGAGCATGGCTACGCCAATCTGACTTTGGAAACACTCGCCCGCGAGGCGCGGGTTTCGCTTCGCACTATTTATCGG
>NZ_JBTEKS010000059.1:0-16637 GCF_054333355.1 Methylomagnum sp.
CCACCGAGGAACTCAAGCGCCGCATCCTCTCCTTCATCAAGGTCTTCAACGAGACCTTGGCCAAGCCCTTCCGCTGGACTTATGTCGGCAAACCCTTGATGGCGTAGGTTATCGAGCTTATTTCAGGCGGGGTGTACTAGGCCAAACCGTTGACGCCTATGGGGCCATCATTGCCGAGATTGCCAAATACGGGCAGGCTGGCGTCGATATGGTCAAGCGAATGCGCGATGAAGCCCTTTCGTTCGGCGAAGATATGCGGAATTTGAATTTCGCCGGGCAGATACTTGATGACGCCAAGCGCCAAGCCGCCGCCGTGGATGAGTTGCGGCAAGCCATACAGCGGGCCGTTTCGACCGGAGAAAACCTTGAATGGGCGGCGGCGCAAACCACAGGTGCCTTCAACCTCCTCGACAGCCAGCGATTGGAGGGGCTTCAATCCGCCATCGACCAAGCCCGCCAGCGCCTTGCGGACTTCCATGATGAACTCAGGCGGACGGCGGCGGACACCAAGCGGGCGCTACTCGATGAGCTTGACCAGATCAACGAAAACGACCGCGCCATTGAAAACCGCCGTTACCGTCAGCAAGTGGCGGAACTTCAAAAGACGCTTGACGAAGCCAATAAGGCCAAAGATAAACAGGCCGTTAAAGACACGGAGGATGCCTTGGCTTTAGCGGAGGAAATCCACCTTAGGAAGCTTGAAGCCATCAAGGAAGAAGAAAAGGCCCGCTCTGAGGCACAGGAAAAAGCAGCCAAGGAAGAAGCCCAGCGCCAAGATGAAGAGCGGAAAAGGCGCATTGAAGAAAACCAACGGCGCAACGCGGAACAGCACAAGCCCATCCCGTCACCCACCCTGCCTGCCAACCCGACAGCCACCCCCACCCCAAACCCGGCTACGCCCGACGAATCCCCCGCGCCGACAGCCATCCCCGGCCCGGCTCCAGCAACAGGGGCGGCGGGGCAACAGGCGGCTGGGGTGGGGGCATGGGGCCGGGAAGATATGCCGGGGGCGGTGCTGGGCCGCAACCTTATGGGGGCGGAGATTACAGGCTGGGAGCCGTTCAACCTACGTATGTTCCGGTTGAGGTTAAGCGGTTTATTATTGAGTTTCCCCAAGGTAATCGTTACCAGATTGATACAACCCCGGATACTGGAAAGCTTCTTGAGGCGATGCTTGACGACTTACAGCGGGCGGCGTTTGTCGCCATGTAGTGGTGTCTTTTTTGAAAAAGCCCCCCGGAATTTTGAAAAAGTCCTTTATTCCAAAGATCGCGCCTCCTTACGCTCAGGGCCGTGAAATAGGCGGGGTTTCACGTTGCGTGAAACCGAGGGCATGAAAAAAGCCCTACGATTTCTCGTAAGGCTTTGTTCTATATGGTGGGCCGTGTAAGATTCGAACTTACGACCGATGGATTAAGAGTCCACTGCTCTACCAACTGAGCTAACGGCCCTGAAACTTTAATTTTTCCCGATTAAGCCCTGGGGAAAGGTGGGGTGACTGACGGGGCTCGAACCCGCGACAACAGGAATCACAATCCTGGACTCTACCAACTGAGCTACAGTCACCACAGAACTATTCTGAGATGGCGCGCTTGGCAGGACTCGAACCTGCGACCCTCGGCTTAGAAGGCCGATGCTCTATCCGGCTGAGCTACAAGCGCTTGGTCGGGGTAGAGGGATTCGAACCCCCGACATTCTGCTCCCAAAGCAGACGCGCTACCAGACTGCGCTATACCCCGATTGACCCTATGGTAAAGCCAGCTCGGTGTACCATCAAGAACGCGAATCATACCTACCAAAGCGCCGCCCGTCAAACCCAATATTTTTACCCCCACCAGACCCCATCCATTCACAGCTTTCACAGAGCTTACGGGACCGTTAGGATTCGGTTCCCCAAAGCCCGAGATACCCCCAATGCCGCCCATCATCCGCTTTGATCACGTATCCATCGCCATTCGTGGCAAGCCCATTCTCACCGATATTGCCTTTACGCTGGCGGCGGGCGAGAAAGCCGTGTTTCGTGGCCGCTCCGGCTCGGGTAAGACCACGGCGCTTAAAGCCCTGCTAGGCCTTTATCCGCTATCCGGCGGAACCATATTCTTCCAAGAAAAGTCACTGAACCCGGCCACCGTGCGGACAATCCGTGCCTGCGCCGCCTACATCGGCCAGGAGCCGGTCTTGGGCGCGACCACCGTGCGGGAGGCATTGCGCCTGCCATTCCAGTTCAAGGCCCATGCTGGCCGTGAACCGGCGGACTCCGAATTGACCAAAATCTTGGCGCGGCTCCATCTGCCCGCCGCCATCCTCGACCGGGAATGCGCCCGCGTGTCCGGCGGCGAGAAGCAGCGCATCGCCATGGCCCGCGCCCTGCTGCTCGGCAAGAATCTGTACCTGTTGGACGAAGTGACCAGCGCCCTGGATGGCGACAGCAAGCAAGCCGTATTCGATGTGTTGGCCGATCCCGGATTCACCGTCCTGTCGGTGGCCCACGACCCGGATTGGATTGCCCGGTGCGGCGTCGTTTTTGAATTGGAGAGCGGCTGTTTGACGCAGGAGACCCGGCGTGGAAACCCTTGATATTGGCACGCCGCAGCTCGCGGTTCTGTTCGGTGTTGTACTCGTCCCCTGGTTATTGCTAGGGCTGATTGGGCTTCGCTTATCAAAGGATATCAGCCTCGGCATTATCCGCATGACCCTGCAATTGGGTTTAGTCGGCTTTTATCTGAAAACCCTGTTTGCCCTTAATAATCCCTGGCTGAATGGGTTATGGATACTGGTAATGCTGTTGGTCGCCGACCTCGCCATTCTGCGGCGGGCGGGTTTGCGGCGGCGGCTGTTTTTCCTATCCACTTTCACGGCGGTGGCGCTCAGTGTTTTGTTTTCCGCCGCGTATCTCATCATTTTGGTGATTCAGCCGCCTTTGCTGTACGACGCCCGTTATCTGGTGCCTTTGAGCGGGATGATTCTAGGCAATTGCCTACAAGGGAATGTGATTGGGTTGGAACGGTTTTATTCGGCGTTACGGAAGAACGAAGCCGAGTACGTGACTTATCTGCTGCTCGGCGCGACACGCTGGGAAGCGGTGCGGCCTTATTTTCGGGAGGCTGTGAAAGCGGCCGTTAATCCGACCGTGGCGGGCATGGCGACGATGGGGCTGGTGGCTTTGCCGGGGATGATGACCGGGCAGATACTCGGCGGTGGCGAACCTTGGCTGGCGGTTAAGTATCAAATCGCCATTATGTTATGTATTTTTTCCAGCACTGCCCTGGCGGTTGTTCTTAACCTGAAATTCAGTCTGAATATTGCGTTTGACGAGTTTGATGTATTGCAGGAGGGGATTTGGGGGGTGGAACAAAACATAAAAAAACCATAAACACAAGCCCTACTAAATTCTAAGCGAAATATTGCGCTTAACGATAGGTGGGATTTTTGTCGCTTTTGAAATAAACCTTTATCATGCGCATGAAATAAGCCGGTATTTGGTAGGTTTATAATAATGTCCATTAGAGAAATACCGGCTAGGCGCACGCGCCGGATTAACTCAAGCCACTTTCCACAGCGAGCGCAGTAGTTGCACGGTATCCGCCGCGAAATCGACATCTACCGCCAATAATGAATTCATATCCTCGGAGAATCGCTGCTGGAACTCCTCCGGCCAGTTCACCGACTCAATAGCGCCATCGAAACCACGGTCAGGCTCGCAGGGCAACGGCCATAAATCCACATTGTCCTTGGTAAACCAATCCAGATTTTTGGGACGAGGCTCCAAGGGCTTTTTTACTACCGCACAAATATTATAGCCATGGACAATAAAATGCCCATGCTTAATATCAAATCCCGCCTCCACTAAGTTATACATCAAAATACCGAGATTCCAGCCGGGCGTGATATGTCCGGGCACCACCTTATGCTTAAAAGGTGGCACCACCAACACCAGCGTGCCACCCGGACACATGGAATCATAGCAACGATCCAAGAATAAGCCTGGATTCCGGGTATGCTCCAACACATGGGACGCCCAGATGGCATCGAATGGCTGATCATATTCAAACGTTTCAAAACTTCTGTCATAAGTCTCGATAAACAGCCTATCGTAAACAGGCTTTAGCTTCTTCAACCACCAGCCGCCCCGTGTTATGGATATTACCTTTTTGCCCATCAAGGCAAAAGCGACCGACGCTCCGCCCTTATAGGAACCAATATCCAAAATGGAGTCGAAATCTAAGGCCGTTACTGCCTTGATGATTTCAATATTCTCCATACCAGTGCAGAATCCTGGCAGTAACGCTTTCTCCAAGTTCATCGTTGTATTATCAGTCATAGGGATAGGCAGTTTGAGGTTTATAAGTGGGCAAACAAAATGGGGTCTAGGGCGAGTAGTTGAGCCTTGCTGGCTTTATATTGGGCATTGATAATTTCCTCCTTGACCGCCCCTTTCCAAATGAACACGCAGGCGATGGCGGCATTTCTCGGCGTCGCTTTCGGATTATCCCAAACACCAATCTGAACCTTGATGGGTAAACCCTTGCCATCCACCAAGGGCCGCTTTGCCAAGCCACCGCCCGATGCTGCATCGAAACGGGTTTCCAGCGCCGGGGTGGACTGCGCTTTGAGAATATAGGTCGCCTGGCTGTTATCCCTGCAATTGACCGCCACCGCCCAACACTGGAACCGGGTGGCGCTCACAAAGTTATTGCAAAACGGCGAGGCATTATTGGCTCCACCCGGCTTTTGATTATTCTCGACGGCCAGCCCATCGCGATAATAGAACAGGCTGGAGCGATAACTGGCAACATTGTTTTTCTGGGTGGGGCTATCCAAATATTGTAAGGCGACACCATAACCATTTTTATTGGTATCGTCTCCGCAATTCCCTACAAAAAATAACCTGTTAGGAATATCTGGCACGGATTCATCCCTGGCACCAATCACCATATAGGTTAAATCCCCGGTTTCGGTGAGGCCCGTGTCAAACCCATGCCCCCCGCCGACCACGACGCGGTTGGGTTTAAACAACGGATTTCCTAGCATTCGCAAGGTATTGCCTTGGCCGCTATGGTCGTGAAGGCATTTCGAGGCGACGCCGCTGGTGAACCAATAAGCTCCCACCAAATCGGTATAGTCCACAATATTAGGCACGACGAACGCACCTGTGAGACCGGCAAGATTAAATTTTCTAATAATCACACGCATGGCAAAGAACCGGCCTCAGATCATCATTTCAAAAATCACGCAATAATTATCCAGTCGACGCAGAACGCCATCGTCGCCAACATATTGGTAAGTATCGCCCTGGTTGTCCCGCAAGTTGCCACGGGGACCGGTTTCCTTGCTGGTATGGTATGGCGCGCCGGAACGGCCCCAGCCATAAGTAATCTTATCGCCCGCCCCCACCGGCCCGTCGATGGTTAAGCGCACCGTATCGGAACCTATAATATCGACGTGAGTAATCATATCCTTGACGGCATTATTCGACGAGCGCACGTCAAACCCCTGGTTGGCGGTTTCCGCCACCCAGGTGGCGTCGAAATGCAATACGCCATAAGGCACATGAAACTTAACATCAATGGTATTGGGGTCAACCATGAATGCGCTGACCGCTTGCAATGGCTTCCAAGCTTGCCGGTCAAACACGGCGCGTTTGGCGCAAAGGGCATAATAATGGCCCAACATCCGGCTTCCTTCGTTGGTTAAATGCAGATTGTCCGTCCCATGCTCCAAGCAATAAGCGGGGACCGCCACGAAAATATCCTGTACCAACTGGCTGGCCCTGAATTGCGCCAGCGCGATGCCCGGCACGTTAAGACGAAAACGTTTATGCGAGGCTACCTGCATGGAAATAAAGGCAGGCCGGAATTTCTGTCTGGTAATGCCATTCACCAAAACCGCGAAATCGTCTTGCATAGCGAGCATAGATTGCAAATATGAATTGGCATCGGTGCCGGACTGATAATCAATCTCCCCATGGGTCCAGGTCCAAAACGGCACGTTATGGGTGGCGGATAAGCCCATCGCTAGTTTATGAGCCGCTTCCAAATCACTTTTTAAACCCGTGATCCAGGAATCCCCTCCCTTGCCAAGCTGGGTAATAAGCTTGTTTCCCGCGCCCGGCACAAACCCCACAAACCGCTTATCGTATTCTGCCCCGCCCAGGTATCTGACCAATTCATTGAGGGTGGCGCTGATCGGGGTCTCTCCCCGGAAATTGGAATCTTCCGGCATTCCGGGCTGATAGGTGTTGGGGTGGATGCACTCGATCAAATCGACAAAGCCGTCCCTTAAGCTGCCACCCCTCAGCGCATCATCGGTTCTGACGCCGCCCGCCAACATAACGTTCTTATAAGGTTGATGGGTGCTTAAGGCGGGCAGGCTCCTAGTGCCCCTGGATAGGGATTGGCCATAACATGGCACACTCATATAATCGGCTTCAATCATGGCCAAGGGATATAAAGGCTCAGTGGTTGCAGAGAAATCATTCATGCCGGGAGGAGTGACCCCCTCGATCACCAGCTTTCCGCCAGTGGGTTTATAGGCGATGCAGCGGCCTGCGGTGTCGGTCACGGCAAGCTCCAACCCCGGTATCTGCCGCTCCACCGAGACATTATTAATTAGCCCATATAAAGCCGACATGTCTTCCGGCAAGGCGGTTTTATCCCTGCTGCCACCCGTATCCACCAAACTCCAGCGGCCTGCGCCTGGTTCCCCTGCTTTTTTATAAACGCAATCCGATTCGCCACCATTCAATATTATTCCCACGACGTTGGCGGGTGGTGTCAAATCAGATTCCAAGGCGGGTTTGTCGGGATAAAAGCGGATGATACCCGTGTCGATGAGGGTGGTGATAAGGTCGGCTTTGATTTTCTTCATGCAGGGTCGGGGATACGGCGGCAGGGCGGATTATTGTCGACTTAATATCTGGTTTCCCAATGGGACGGTTATCTGATTCTGGAGTAGACCGCCACGATGACCATGACTTGCATCCTAACGGATTTTCATCGCGCCTCCAACGATGAGTTAAGGCGCGCCGCCATGGCGCGGCTTCGGCGCATTTCCCCGTTCAAGCCACCCCGCCTTTCACGCCCGCAAACCGCCTGTGAGAAAATGCCCCGCCCCTCCCACAGCCTCCCGATCCAAGCATGAACCAACAAAAAACCATCCTCATCACCGGCTGCTCCTCCGGCATAGGCCGCTGCGCCGCGCACGGACTCAAAGCCCGCGGCTACCGCGTCTTCGCGACCACCCGCAAAGCCGAAGACGCGGCCCGGCTGGTGGACGAGGGCTTCGAAGCCTTCCCGCTCGACCTGACCGATTCCGACTCCATCCGCGCCGCCGTGGCACGCACCCTCGACGCCACCGGCGGCCAACTCTACGGACTCTTCAACAACGGCGCCTACGGCCAGCCCGGCGCGGTGGAAGACTTGCGGCGGGACGTGCTACGGGAACAATTCGAGACCAACCTGTTCGGCACCCACGAACTCACCAACCTCGTGCTGCCGGTCATGCGCCGCCAAGGCCACGGGCGCATCGTCCAGAACAGCTCCGTGCTGGGCTTCGCCGCCATGCGCTACCGGGGCGCCTACAACGCCAGCAAATACGCCCTCGAAGGCTTGTCCGACACCCTGCGGCTGGAACTCACCGGCAGCGGCGTGTATGTCTCGCTGATAGAACCCGGCCCCATCCTCAGCCGGTTCCGGGACAACGGCTTCGCCAAGTACAAACAGAACATCGACCCGGAAATCAGCGTCCACCGCGACACCTACCGGGCCATCGAAGCGCGGCTACAAAAGGAAGGCCCGGTCGTGCCCTTCACGCTGGGACCGGAAGCCGTGCTGAAAAAGGTCATCCTCGCCTTGGAAACCAAGCGCCCCAAGGCCCGCTACTACGTCACGACGCCGACCCATGTGTTCGGCGGGTTGAAGCGGATACTGACGGACGCGGCGCTGGATTGGGTATTGCGGAAGGTGGGCTGATGATGATGGAGAACTACAGAAGCTTCGCCCCCGTGGGCGGGCTGGTTGAAACGGAGACGCCCCGATGAAAGTGCTGCACGTCGAAGGCGGGCGGAACCTATATGGCGGCGCCTTGCAGGTGGTTTATCTGGTCGAGGGGCTGCAAGCGCGGGGCGTCGAAAACCTGCTGGCCTGCCGCCCCGGCAGTGACATTAGCCGAGCCGCCGCGCCATTCGCGAAGGTGTGCGGCGTGCCCATGGCGGGCGACATGGATTTGCTGCTGATTCCCAGGCTGTACCGATTGATCCGCGCCACCCGGCCCGACGTCGTGCATCTGCACAGCCGCATCGGCGCCGATGTGATGGGCGGGTTGGCGGCGCGGCTGGCGGGCGTGCCCATCGTCCATTCGCGGCGGCAGGACAACCCGGAAAAGCCCTGGATGGTGGCGCTGAAATATCGGCTGCATGACCGGGTGGTCGCCATTTCCGAGGGCATCGGCCAAGTGCTGTTGTCGGAAGGGCTGCCCGCCAGCAAGTTGCGCGTGGTGCGCAGCGCGGTGAACGCCCGGCCTTTCCAGCGGCCCCGCGACGACGCTTGGTTCCGCGCCGAATTCGGCCTGCCCGACGACAGCCTCGCCATCGGTGTCGCCGCCCAATTGATCGGGCGCAAGGGCCATCGTTTCTTGCTGCAAGCCCTGCCCCGCTTGTTGGCGCAATTCCCGACCTTGCACACGGTCATTTTCGGCAAGGGTCCGCAAGAAGACGAATTGAGAAAGCTGGCCCAGCGCTTGGGGATAGCGGGCCATGTGCATCTGGCCGGGTTCCGCGACGACCTGCCGCGAGTCCTGCCCTGCCTGGATGTGCTGGTGCATCCGGCCTTGATGGAGGGGCTGGGGGTGTCTTTGTTGCAGGCGTCCAGCGCGGGCGTGCCCATCGTCGCCAGCCGCGCCGGGGGCATCCCCGAGGCGGTGCGGGATGGCGTCAATGGCTTGTTGGTCCCGCCGGGGGATGTGGATGCGCTGGGCGAAGCGGTGGGCCGCTTGCTGGATAATCCTGAGCTGGCCCGACAGATGGGCGCGGCGGGACGGGCGCTGATCGAGCGGGAATTTTCGGTGGACGGGATGGTGGAGGGGAACTTGCGGGTGTATCGGGAGCTTGTGGGCGCGTAGGCGGTATTATTTAAAACCGCCAATCAAACTGGACATAAGCGCCACGGGGCACATAAGACCGGGGCGGACCCAGCACTTCCTGCTCGAACTCCACATGACGGCTCTGCAATAGATGCTGCCCGACCACCGACAATTCAACGCCATGATGGGGCCGCCATGCCAACCGGGCATCCAGGGTCAGATAATCGGGGATAGGCGGACGGGTGATAGAACTACTTTGGATATTGAGCGGCAGTCGATCCGCATAGCGTATCCAAAGGTCCAGGTCGAAGCTGGACGTAAGATCGAAACTCGAACGGAACGACACTTGCTGGCCAGGGCTGTTTCATTTAGCGTTAAATAGCCCTGGACCGACCGTAGTCCGGGGGTCGCCCGTGGCGGGAAACACACCGCGTATCGAAGCATGGCTGATGGAGAGAATTCTTTTCTTGATGCGCCGCCACGCCTACAGCCCACGGCCATTAAGTTAGCGTCGATCAAACCCCTCCCGACCTCCCCTTATCAGGGGAGGGGAAAAGCGGGGAGGGAGAAAAAAGCCCCCCCTGATAAAGGGGGGTTGGGGGGTTAAATCCAGCCTTAGAGACTCGCCCAAACGGCTTAATTTAATGGCGGTGACGCTTACAGCCCCGACAGAGCTTGCGAAAGCTTCCAAGTTGTTTCTTGGAATCAACGAATTGGATGGGATTGAATGAACGTCCCGCCGAAACTCGGATTGTTCGGTGGCTTCATTAATTTTTTGTTAAATTTTTAATGTTTTTGTATTATTTGTAATCAAAAGTTATGGGGCGGGGATCAAATGCAAGGAAATAATAACAATCTGACACATGCTAAAAAGTATTTGTCCACCCCCATGTATTCCATAACAGGCAATTCTGCATATAGGTTTGCACGCTTTGGGGGCTTTGGGGAAAGTCCCAATGCACACTTTCATCTCTTGACTATCATAATTGTCTAATAAACGCAGAACCCAGCCAATAGTTTAATATTTTTCTGCATGACTCATTTTGAAAACCTGTCGATAAGCGGAAAGCTTCGGCGCATTCTGCTGTCGACCACGTTACTGGCATCGTCGATTACCGCGTGTTCGATAGGCGTGTTCGAGGTGTTCACCTTCTACCAAACCGTGCTGAAGCATGTGGGGGTGGTGGCCAACATGGTGGGATATAGCAGCACGGCGGCCCTGGAATTCAATGATCCCAAGACCGGCAACCAAGTGCTGAACACCCTCCAAGCGGAACCGGACATCGGTGCCGGACTGCTGTTGAAACCCAATGGTCAGGCTTTCGCGGCCTATAACTTCCCCATGGCGGGCGAGGCTCCGCTGCCGGACGAACTGGTGGGCGACCTCTGGTTCAGCAAGGGAATAAGCTCGGCATCGCCACAAATACGGCGGGGCTGGAAGCATCTGGAATATCTCTCGCCGATCCGCCTGGACCGGGAAGTCATCGGCTACGTCTATCTACGCACCCACCTCAACCGCCTCTACCAATACGCGCTGTGGAATGGCTTGGTGATCCTGGGGGTCATCATCGGCGCGACGGGCATCTCGATTTTGTTCTCCCGCCGCCTGCAACGGCGGGTCGCCCTGCCCATTCAGCACCTCGCCACCACCATGGAGCGGGTCTCGCGGGAACAAGACTTTGGCCTGCGGGCCATCGCCGGGGTGCCGGACGAGATTGGCCGCTTGATCCAGGGCTTCAACCAGATGCTCGGCCAGTTGGAGGACCGGGACAACCGCCTGGCCCAGTACCGGGCCTCCCTGGAGGAACAGGTGGCCGCCCGCACCGGCGAGCTGTCCCAGGCCAACGCCGAGCTGCGCACCGTGCTGCGGGAAATGACCCTCGCCAAGGAAGCCGCCGAGCAAGCCAACCGGGCCAAGTCCCAATTCCTCGCCAACATGAGCCACGAAATCCGCACCCCCATGAACGGCATCCTGGGGATGAGCGAATTGCTGCTGGGCACCGAGTTGACGGTGGGGCAGCGGGGCTTCGCCGAGACCGTGCTGCGCTCGGGCCGGACCCTCCTGTCCGTCATCAACGACATCCTGGACTTCTCCAAGATCGAAGCGGGCAAGATGGAACTCGACAAGGTGGACTTCGAATTGGAGGACGCCGTCGAGGATGTCATCGCCTTGTTCGCGGAACCGGCCTACAGCAAGGGCTTGGAACTGTTCTGCCTGATCGGGCGGGAGGTGCCCCCCTGGTGTCAGGGCGACCCCATGCGCCTCAGGCAAATCCTGTCCAACTTGATTGGCAACGCCATCAAGTTCACCAGCGCCGGGGAGGTTTCGGTGCGGGTCGGCCTGCTGGCGCGGACCGGGTCGGACGCCGTGCTGCGCTTCGAAATCCGCGACACCGGCGTGGGCATGACGCCGATACAACAATTGGACATCTTCAGCGCCTTCGCCCAGGCCGACACCTCCACCACCCGGCAAGTCGGCGGCACCGGCCTGGGACTCGCCATCGCCCAGGACGTGTGCGAGATGATGGACGGCGACATCGGCGTGGAAAGCTCGCCGGGGGAAGGCTCGCTGTTCTGGTTCACGGCGCGGCTGGCCGTGCCCCAGCCCTTGGCGTCCACGGCCCATGACGCCCACGATGGACTGCTGGGCACCCGGCTATTGGCGATGAGCGCCAACGCGACCTTCCAGGATTTTCTCAAGGGCTATACGGAAGCCTGGGGCGCGGACATTGAAGCGGTGGAGTCCTGCGCGGAAGCGCTGAGGCGGTTGCGCCAGAGCGGCGCGGATGGCCACCCCGGCTTCGACCTGTTGATCCTGGATGGCTCGGCCCCAGGTTGCCAAGATTTGGAATGGGTGCGCCGCCTGAAAACGGAACGGGGCCACGGGAGCCTGCATGTCGTGCTATTGGCCTCCATCACCCAAACCGACATCGGCCACCAGGCGCTCGGCATGGGCGTCGATCTGTGCCTGGCAAAGCCCATCCGTCAGGCCCAGCTTTATGAAAACTTGTCGCAGGCCATCCACGCCCGCTCGATCCAGCGCCTGCGGGTGATGGAGCCGCTGTCCGACGCGGAAGCCTTGGGTCTCAAGGTGCTGCTGGTCGAAGACACCGAGGTCAACCAGGACGTGGCCGTCGCCATGTTGCGCAGGCTGGGCTGCGAGGTCTGCTTGGCGGCCAATGGCGACGAAGCCTTGCGGGAGGCGGCGCCGGATCGGTTCGACGTGGCGCTGATGGACTGCCAAATGCCGGTCATGGATGGCTATCAAACCACCCGCCTGATCCGCGCCAAGGAAGCCGGCTCGTGGCGGGACGGCGCCTCCCGGCGGCGCCTGCCCATCATCGCCCTCACCGCCCACGCCATTGCGGGCGACCGAGAAAAATGCCTGGCCGCCGGGATGGACGACTATCTGAGCAAGCCGTTCACCCTGGAGTCTTTGAAAATCGCCCTCAAGCGCTGGGGCGTCCACGAATCACCCAACGCCCCGGCGGGACCGAATACCGCCCAGCCCGCCGGGAGCGCCAAGGACAGCCAGCCGGTGGTGGACCTGCAAGTCATCGAGGACTTGCAGCGCCTGCGCATCCCCGGCGAGGCGGACGTGGTGAGCAATCTGGTGGGCAATTTTCTGGAATCCACGGCCAAGCGCATGAAATCCCTGGGACACGCCCTGCTCAGGGGCAACGCCCAGGCGGTGGCGGAGTACGCCCACGCGCTCAAATCCAGCGGTGCCCAATTCGGGGCCAGACAGTTCTCCGGCCTCGCCAAGCAATTGGAAACGGTGGCCCGCGCCAACGATCTGGCGGGCGCCGAGGCCATCGTGGCCCGCATGAAGACCCTGCATGACGTGGCCGAAGACATGCTCCGCCAATATCTGGACGGTCAATCCAGCGCGGCGGCGTCTTCGGCCAGCCCACCCCACTCGCTGGCCGAGTCCAGCCCACGCACCGAGGCCTACCTCGTCCGGCGCGTGGCGGGCCAAGAACCCGCCAAGCCTGGCGGAGTGCCGCCCCTGGTGATGGTGGTGGACGACGACGACAGCGTGCGCCTCTGGGTGATAGAACAATTGAAGCGGAATGGCTTCGCCGTGCGGGGGGCGCGGAACGGCATGGAGGCATTGGAAGCGTTCCAGGAGACGCGGCCCGACATCATCATGCTCGACGTGATGATGCCCGGCCTGGATGGCTTTGAAACCTGCCGGGCGATCCGCGCCACGCCCGGCGGTGGCCTGGTGCCCGTGCTGATGGTGACGGGACTCGACGACATCGAATCCATCGAGCGGGCCTACAAGGCGGGCGCGACCGACTTCCTGACCAAGCCCATCAACTTCGCCCTGCTGGACAAGCGCCTGAGTTATCTGCTCAGGGGCGCGAAGGTCTTCGCCGAGCTGCACGCCAGCGAAGCCCGCAACAAAGCCCTGCTGACCGCGCTGCCCGACGCCATGGTGCGTGTGAACGACCAGGGGGACGCGCTGGACCACCAGGGCTCGCGGCTGCTGCGTCCCTTCCTGCCCACGGGCGTCGTGGTGGGACGTTCGCTGGATGACCTGTTCCCGCCCCCGGCGGCCGCCGCCGCCCGAGCCTCGCTGGCGGCGGTGCTGGCGGATCAAGCCGTGGAAACCCTCGAATATAGCTTGGCCGATTCCGATGGCGTCCACGAATTCGAGGCCCGCCTAGTGAAATGCGGCAGCGCGGAAGCGCTCATCCTGATCCGGGACATCACCGAGCGCAAACGGGCGGAGGCGACGCTGCGCCTGAACGCACGGGTCTTCAAGGACACCCGCGAGGGCATCCTGATTACCGACGCCGAGGGGCGGATCATCGATGTCAACGACGCCTTTGTCCGGGTGACGGGCTTCACCCGCGAGGAAGTCCTGGACCAGAATCCCCGCATCCTGAAATCCGGCCAGCACGGACCCGAGTTCTACAGCGTCATGTGGCGGTCAATCCACGCCACCGGCCATTGGAGCGGCGAAGTCTGGAATCACCGGAAGAACGGCGAGTTGTACCCGGAATGGCTCACCATTTCCGCCATCACCGACAGCCGGGGCGGGTTGAGCCACTACGTCGGCATCTTCTCCGACATCTCCATGCTCAAGCAGCACGAGAAGCAGCTTGAGCATCTGGCCCACTACGACGCCCTGACCGGCATCCCCAACCGGGTGTTGCTGGCCGATCGGATGCACCAGGCCATCGCCCACGCCCGCCGGGAGCAGAAGCTCATGGCGGTGTGCTACCTGGATTTGGACGGGTTCAAGACCATCAACGACACCGTGGGGCACGACGCGGGCGACCAAGTGCTGATTGAAACCGCCCGGCGCTTCGCCGGCACCATCCGCGAGGACGACACCGTGGCCCGGCTGGGCGGGGACGAGTTCGTGCTGCTCCTGCAAGGGCTGGTGAAGCCGGAGGACTGCGCGATCACCCTGCAACGGCTGCTGGAAGCGGTGGCCGAACCCATCCTCCTCCAAGGCAGGTCCCACGTCGTCACCGCCAGCATCGGCGCCACCATTTATCCGCTGGACGACGAAAATTCCGACACCCTGCTGCGCCACGCCGATCAAGCCATGTATCTCGCCAAGCAGTCCGGCAAGAACTGCTTCCACATCTACGACCCCGAACACGGCCTGCGCAACCGCGTCCATCAGGAAAGCCTCAAGCAGATCGAGGCGGCCTTGGATAACGGCGAATTCGAACTCTATTATCAGCCGCAGGTGGACATGGCGACGGGCCGGGTCGTCGGCGCGGAAGCCTTGATCCGCTGGCACCACCCGGAACGGGGAGTGCGGCTGCCGGGGGAATTCCTGCCGCTGGTGGCGGATACCGAACTGGAAATCCGCATCGGGCGGTGGGTGATGGACGCCGCGTTGGCGCAGTTGGATCGCTGGTGGCGGGACGGCTTGCGGCTGAAAGTCAGCATCAACATTGCCGCCGGGCATTTGCAATCCGATAGCTTCATGGATGAACTCCGCCACAAACTCGCCGCCTACCCGGACCTGCTGCCCGGCTATCTGCGAATCGAAGTCTTGGAGATGGCGGCGCTGGAAGACTTCGGCAAGGTGAACGCGGTCATCGAAGCCTGCCGGGAACTGGGCATCAGCTTCGTGTTGGATGATTTCGGGACGGGTTATTCCTCCCTGCTCTACCTGCGCGGCCTGCCCGCCGAAATCCTTAAGATCGACCAGACCTTCGTCCGCGACATGTTGGAGGATTCCGGCGACAACGCCATTGTTCAGGGCATCATCGCCCTGGCCGCCACCTTCAAGCGCAAGACCGTGGCCGAGGGGGTAGAGACCAAGGAGCATTTCAGCGCCCTCTTAACCATGGGCTGCGACATCGGTCAGGGCTATGGCATCGCCCGGCCCATGCCGGCGGACAACCTGGCCCGCTGGATCGAGCGGCGGCAGACGAGCGGGGATGGCGAGGAAATGGGTGGCGGTCGCCAAGCGCCGCCTGACCGTGCTTCGGCCTAGCCCAAGACCGACTCGGTTTTAAAAACCGGGTCGGTCTCTGGGACCCAACCCCCCCTATTTCCGCTCGTACCCGAACTCCAAAATAATCGGACTGCCCTGGTTATGGATAACCATCTGTTTCCGGCCTTCTTCCTTGCTACGGGTCTCGGTGCTGACGGGCGTCGCCTGTTCCGATGGCGCTGCGGAAGCGGGCGCGGCCTTCAAGGATGGCTCAGCCGCCACCGGCACGGTGCCTGGAACGACTGCCGGAGCGGCGACAGCGGCGGGTTGCGCCGACGACGCGGCGGGTTTCTCCCGCACTTCGATCCGCACCTCGGGGAACCAAGTATCACCGGACGAGCCATCCGTCCCGCCCAACGCCCCCGCCACAATGGGCGCTGGCTTACCACGTTGCACCTTCAAATCTTCCAGCAAGTTGAAACACACCGTCGCGGCGTGGTTGACGTACACGCCCTCCACCGCTGGATCGGGTTTGTTCCGCACACCGCCCTTCACCTTGTCATCGGCCATGAAATCCATATACAGGCTGGCCCTATCCTTGGCACGCCCGACCGGGTACAGCACGCAATCCACCGGCAATACATCGGCCTTCTGAAAATCCAGGGCGCGGGGGTCGGAATTGCCCACGGTGAAGGAAAACCCTTGGGGCGTGCTTTTGAATGACACCGCGCCGATTTTCGCCTCCATGACGTGGCTGTAATCACCGCCCTTCCCGTCCGCCGTCACGCCGTAGCCCCAGGCGCCCAGGTTCTTGCTGACCCGCTCGGCCATTTCTTGCTGGCGGGCGGCGGGGACGGATTCCAGTGTGTCGGGTTCAAAGCGGAATAAGACCTTCTTGATTGAAGCGGGATCGGGCCGGACGCCCTTGGGTTCAACGCCCGCACAGCCTGACAACAGCACGAGGAGGCTCAGGGCACCCAGGCGGTACGGGCGGGTGGATTGGACGGTCATGGGCGATGTTTCCCTGTTGGTTCGTGTGTTTTTTGGAGGGCGTGCGAGAAGTCCCGTAGGTCGGGCATGTACTCATGCCCGACGCAATGCCCGCACCGAGAAATGTCGGGCACGAGTACATGCCCGACCTACGCGAAGG
>NZ_JBTEKS010000060.1:0-16536 GCF_054333355.1 Methylomagnum sp.
CGACCATCATCATCGCCACACCCAACCCGCACATCGAGCGATGGTTCTTGCTGGATTCGAAGGCTTTCCGAACGGTGTTCGGGCGCGGCTGCGATGCGCCCGACCATAAGTGTGAGCGCAGCCGCTACAAAAAGCTGTTGATCGACGCCATCCGCAACGCCACCGGATTCGTGCCTGACTTGGGTGGCATTGAATACTCCGACAAACTCGTGCAACACATGGACCTGGAATGGCTGGCCCGTACCGACGATTCCCTGGGTCGCCTGCTGGCCGATTTGCGCGGTGCGTTCCAAAACTGGCGTAAGTAACCTTGACTAGACAATATTTCAACGCACAAACGGCCCACCACCCCAAGCGTTTATAATCCCGCTCCATTCACCCCACTGGACGTCCTCCATGAGCGTAGCCCTGAAAGTTTTCGAGCAACTCACCGAAGCCGGCGAAGACCGCACCAAGGCGCGGGTCATCGCCGAGGCGTTCGAGCATCTGGAGGAGCGCTACCCGCAACTCAAGGAGGTCGCCACCCAAGGGCAGGTGCGGGAAACCGAGTTACGGTTACTCAAGGAAATCGAGACCGTCCGGCTGGAAATCAAAGAAGTCGAGGTCAAGCTGACCAAAGAGATCGAGTCGGTTCGGCTGCAAATCAAAGAAATCGAAGCCAAGCTGTCCCGCGACATCGAGCAAAGCCGCCGGGAAATCCGCGAAACAGAAATCCGCCTGACCCAGGCCATACACCGCCAAACCTTTTGGGTGATCGGGGCCGTGGGCGCGGTGGTCGGCGGAATCCGGCTGCTGGAATGGTTCCTGGCCCATCTCCCCGCACAGTGACCCATCCGGCCTCGTATTCGCGCTATCTCCCCATCCACCCACGCCCCCCGCTTCGCCAGCCCAAGGACTGACGCCCCGCCATGCTTGAATTCATCAGCGTCAGCAAACGCTACGACGACGGCGGCGAGGCGCTGTCCGACATCTGCTTCACCCTGAAACCGGGGGAAATGGCCTTCGTGACCGGCCATTCCGGCGCGGGCAAAAGCACCCTGCTCAAGCTCATCCCCGCCATCGAGCGGCCCAGCCGGGGCAAGATCGTGTTCGATGGGCAGGAAATCCAGGCCATCTCGCGCCGCCAGATCCCCCACCTGCGCCGCAAGCTCGGTCTGATTTTCCAGGACTACCGCCTGCTGCACGACCGCACGGTGTTCGACAACGTGGCCCTGCCCCTGCTCATCGCGGGCTACGGCCCGGCGGAAATCGGGCGGCGGGTGCGGGCCGCACTGGACAAGGTCGGCCTGCTGCGGAAAGAGCGGCGCTATCCGCCCACCCTGTCCGGCGGCGAGCAGCAACGCATCGGCATCGCCCGCGCCATCGTCCACAAGCCCTTGTTGATCCTGGCCGACGAACCCACCGGCAACCTGGACCCGGACTTGGCGGCGGAAATCATGGCCCTGTTCCGGGAATTCAGCGCCGTCGGCGTGGCCGTGCTGATCGCCAGCCATGATCTGGGGCTGATTTCGCGGCTGGGCAGCCGGACCCTGCGGCTGCGCGAAGGCCAGTTGCTGAAGGGGGGCTGAGCCATGGCGAAACGCCGACACCGGGCCTTCCACACGCCCCAGCCGCGCTTGGTCCGCTATTTGTCGGGGCTGTGGGATCAATTGGGCGCGTATGGCGCGTTGCAGTGGGAGATATTCAAGGACAGCCTCAGGCGGCTGCGGCAGACGCCCGTCGCCAGCACTTTGACCGTGCTGGTCATCGCCATCGCCCTGACCCTGCCCGCCAGCCTGCACGTTCTGGTGGACAACGCCCGCGAGGCCAGCGCGGGACTGGAATCCACCAGCCGGATTTCGCTGTTCCTTAAGCCGGACCTGTCCAACGAGGTGGGCCGCAAGCTGGCGGAGCGGCTGAAAAAGCATCCCCGCGTCGCGGAAACCACCCTCATCACCAAGGAGGCGGGGCTGAAAGAGTTGCAGACCTACAGCGGCTTCGGCGAGGCGCTCCGGGCGCTGAACGCCAACCCGCTGCCGGTGGTCATCAGCATCAAGGCCCAGGATTCGCTGGCCGATCCCGCCGCGATGGAAGCCTTGCTCGCCGAACTGGGGAAGCTGCCGGAGGCGGACTTCGCCCAGTTCGATACGGAATGGCTGCAAAAGCTCCGGGCCATGCTGGATGTGGCCGAGCGGGGCATCCGGGTGTTCGGCCTGCTGCTGGCCTTCGGCGTGCTGTTCACCGTGGGCAACACCATCCGGCTGGAGCTTCAGCAGCGCCGCGAAGACATCGCCGTGACCAAGCTGCTCGGCGCCACCGACGGCTTCATCCGCCGGCCCTTTCTGTACGCCGGATTCTGGTATGGATTCCTCGGCGGCGTCCTCGCCTGGTTGTTGAGCGGTTTGCTGATTCTGTTGCTACACGCCCCCGCCACCCGGTTGGCGGAGCTTTATGGCAGCCCGTTCCGGCTGACCTATCTGGGGTTTGTGGATACTGGCTGGCTGCTGGGCGTTTCGGTTCTGCTGGGCGTGGCGGGTGCTTTTGCCGTGGCGACGTATCATCTGCGCAGGCTTGATCCGTAAGGCATTGCGCGATTAGACCGCCTCGGTTTTGAAAACCGAGGCGGTCCTCCCAGAGGCCGGGAACAATCCCTTAGCACTCCCTGTCTATGAGTGCTAAGATTTGCCCAACCTCAACAACAGGGACTACACATGAGCAACGCACTCACTCTTCCGGTTAATCTTTCGCTGGGTTCCATTGAAGAGTACGTCGCCAACGTCAACCGCCTGCCGCGCCTGAGTGCGGACGAAGAGCGGGCGCTGGCCGTCCGGCTGCGTGATGAGAACGATTTGGAAGCGGCCCGGCTGCTGGTGCTGGCGAATCTGCGCTTCGTCGTCCACGTCGCCAGGGGTTACATGGGATACGGACTGCCGCTGCCAGACCTGATCCAAGAGGGCAACATCGGCCTGATGAAGGCGGTCAAGCGCTACAACCCGGATGTGGGCGTGCGGCTGGTGTCCTTCGCGGTGCATTGGATCAAGGCGGAAATCCACGAATTCATCATCCAGAACTGGCGCATCGTCAAGGTCGCCACCACCAAGGCCCAGCGCAAGCTGTTCTTCAACCTGCGCAAGTTCAAGAACCGCCTGGGCTGGCTGAACCGCGAGGAGGCCACCACGGTGGCCGAGGAATTGGGCGTGGATGTGGAGACGGTGTTCGAAATGGAAAGCCGCCTGAACAATCAGGACGTGGCCTTCGACCCCGGCACCGACGCGGACAGCGATGAAAAAGACCTGACCGCCCCGGTCCATTATCTGCAACAAGAAAATGCCGACCCGGCGGACCTGTTGGAAAACAGCGATTGGGGCCAGCATAAAGAGCAGCGCTTGATCGCCGCCATCAAGGACTTGGACGAGCGCAGCCGGGACATCGTCACCAGCCGGTGGCTGAGCGAGCAGAAGCTCACCCTGCACGACCTCGCGACCCGCTACAACGTCTCGGCCGAGCGCATCCGGCAGTTGGAGAACACCGCCATGAAGCGGCTGAAACTGTGCCTCGCCGCATAAGTCCGGTGCGGCGAGCGACGGAGAAAAACAAGGCGACCTAGGTCGCCTTGTTTTTTAGGAAATGGATGACGTGCCGACAATGTAGGTCGGGCTTTAGCCTGACCCCGTCCCCCGGCTTGCCGCAGGTCGGGCTGAAGCCCGACCTACATGCTTTCGTCAATAATCCTTCTTCAAATGCAGCATGGTGAACATGCCCAAGGGCGGCAGGTTGTGGCGCTTCACTTCCCGCAGCGAGGTGTGGCCGAGGATTTCCTCCTCCGGCATGTCGGGCCGCCAGCCCAGCTTGTGGGAGAGCGGGGCCAGGAGGGATTCGACATTGCGCCTAAACCCCTTCTCCGCCGCGAAGTGGTTGACGATCACCACATCCCCGCCGGGCTTGAGTACTCGCTCGATTTCCCGCATCACCCGCTGCGGTTCCGGCACCACCGACATCACATAGGCCGCGACCACCGCGTCGAAGCTTTGGTCCTCGTACTCCAACTCACGGGCGTCCATGATGCTCAGGCTGGAGACGTGGGAAAGCTTCTGCCGACCCACCCGCCGTTCGGCCAGGCGCAGCATGTCGGGGGAAATGTCGATGCCGTGGACTTCATGCTCCTTGCGGTAATAGGACAGGCTAATGCCGGTGCCGACGCCCACTTCAAGGACTTTGCCGGGGCGCTTGTTGGTGACGCCAGCCGCCATGGAGCGGCCCTTGAAGCTGAGTAGCCAGCCGAAGGTCTGATCGTAAACCGGGGCATAGCGTGCGTAGGATTTCAGGATGGATTCCAATTGCATTTGCAGTCCTCCGCTCTCGTCCTCATGACGAGGCGCACATTTATTGGTATTGAGTGAGACCGCTCCCCCCTTCAGCACCGGGCGAGCCGGCGCGGGAAAGCCGCCCCAAGAATAGCAAGGCGAACGTGCCGCCGTCCAAAATCAATCGCTTCCCGACGATTTCGTTTAATATGCGGCGCGTCCAATCCGGCCCGGCCCGGCCCGGATTTTCCGTAGAACCAGACTCTTTCCGAATCCTTCCATCATGAGCAAATCCTTTGAAGTCAAATTGAACCGCGACCCCGACGAGATCATCGCGCAAGCGCGGGCAGCCGCCCATAAGAACGGCATCCAGTTCTCCGGCGACGGGCAGACGGGCCATTTCGTCGGCCACGGCATCGAGGGCAGTTACCTGATTCTGGACGATATCTTGAGCGTCGAGATTGCCAAGAAGCCGTTCATCGTGCCGTGGAGCATGATCGAATCGAAGCTGCGGGATTTTTTCGCCTGATTGGGCCGGGGCGGGAGCTTTCTGACTCCCTCTCCCACCGGGAGAGGGTGGGGTGAGGGGAGCAAAAAAGGATTTCTTCCACAAAGCCCTCCCGCTAAGCCTGGCGTGTAAGGAAGAAATCCCTTTCACCCCCTCACCCTAACCCTCTCCCGGCGGGAGAGGGGACAAAAACCTACACTTGGTAAGAAGGGAATGGGGATAAAACGGCGAAGCACTCCCCCTCACGGCTGGCCGGAAGCTTCCTTCATCTGCTCGTCCATCTCCTTCTCCAAGTCCTCCTCCAGCGGCGGGTTGCCGTCGTGGACTTGGTAATTGCGTTCCTGGAAATAGGCGTTGCGGATGAACTCGTAGCGATCCGTCGCGGCCTGGTCGGCGATTTTGCTCAGACCCAGTAGATCGGCGCGATGGTCGGCGGCGTTGAGGGCGCCGGACAGGATGCTCCCGGCCATGGGCGCGACGAAGTTGATGGGATTGGTCGCCGAGTCCCCGGCGATGCCCAGCACGGAGCGGGGCGAGCCGGGGCCGAACACCGGCAGGACCAAGTACGGACCCTGGGGCACGCCCCACACCGCCAAGGTCTGGTCGAAGTCCTCCTTGTGCTTGGGCATGTCCAGCTCACTCGCCACATCGACGAATCCGCCCCCCCCGGCCACCGTGTTCACCACGAACCGGCCAAAATCCATCCCGCCCTGCTCCCACTTGAATTGCAGGAAGTCGTTGACGAACACGCCGATGTCGTCGACGTTGCTGAAGAAGTTCGTGATGCCCATATCCACCAGGGACGGCATGAGCCAGCGGTAGCCCTCGGCCACCGGCTTCATCACATAATCGTCCACGTCATCGTTGAAGCCCTGAACGCTGCGGTTCATGTCTTCCCACGGGTCTTTCTCGTTCCTCACGACGGTCGTTTCCGCGCAGGCCACTAGGTTGGCGGCGAGGATCGCCCACAGGGCGGCGTATAGCTTTCGGGAGTGAATGGGGTTCATCGGCATCTTTCAGATAAGGGGATCAACTTAAATAATTTCCCCGCGAGACGACGAGCAATCAGGCTCGCGTCCTTCACAAGGGTTATGGGCGGCGGGCTGGCAAGCCACAAGTATGCTGTCCACCGGCCCGGACGTAAAGTGGGTGGAACCCTATTCCCGGCGTCTCCGCCACGGGGCGTAAACGGTAGTCCTTTAGTGCTAATCCTGGATATTCCCCGGTGAATGCCTGCCAAAAGTTAGGGGGCGTTCCGGCGTTTTAATTGGAGGAAAGCCCCGCCTTTTTGCGCGGTCGGGAATGCCGACGATGGCGTTCCCTTCGGCACCAGAAAAACGCGGGGCGGGCGGGACGCGGGCCAATCCTTAGCGAATGGCGAACCGGCGGGACACGCCGCCGCTCGCGCCGGAAGACCTCATTTTTTTCAGTCATTCAGGAGGCGACGACATGGACGGTATTTTGAACACGGCAACACAGCGGCCCATCCCGGCGATTCTGCGAGGAATGCTGGCCGGGGCCGCGCTGGCGTCAGCGGCACCGGGCGCTTGGGCTTCCACCATTCTGGTGTTCGGCCAAGCGGGCGCCGCCGACACCATCACCGGCACTCAACTGGGTCCGGCCACGACGATTTCGGCCACCGACGCGCCGATTCAAATCACCACCATCGACCCCAGCGCGGGCGTCGCCACGCCCCTCGCCGCCTTCTTCAGCCTGACCGCCACCAGCCAGGATTCCGCCCAGCTAGTGGGTGGCTCATTCGTCATCCAGCCTTTCGGCGGATCGTTCACGATCACCGCCGGCGCGGGCGGGAGCGGCACGAACTACCTGTCCGGCGTCTTCAACGACGCCGTGTTCGGCTCCGGCCCCAGCCTGACCCTGTCCACCGGCACCCCCGGCGGCAACGTGACCTTCACCTCCGACCTGATCGCGCCCGCCTCGCTGGGGCTGGACCGGGCCATCAGCCTGGGCTTCACCAATGTGACGCCGCCGGTGGGCCTGTGCGGCTTGGCCCCGAATCAAACCTTGTGCGGCTTCGCCTCCAATGTCTCGGGCAACTTCTCGGCGGCCATCGGCGGCGGCGGAAACGGCGGCACACTGCCCGAGCCGGCGACGCTGGCGCTGTTGGGCCTGGGCCTTTTGGCCGGGGGATTTTCCCGCGCCCGGAAGGCGCGACCGGAGCTTGTTCACTAGGTCAGCCCTTGGCTCGTAGCCCCGCCTTTAGGCGGTTTTCCCGGAGGCGAATAACCGCCTAAGGGTGGGACTACGAACGCCGGATCGCGCCCGCCACACCCAGCGGGCCAATCCATCGCGCCTCCGCCGCCCTTTCTCGCCCCACCTCATAGCCATCCGCCCAAGAAAAGCTAGAATCCCGGATTGAGGCTACGCCCCTCGTTCGATTCCGCACTCCAAAAACATAACAGCGGCCACAACCATGAAAACCAAAACCAGTCTGCGCGCCTGCCTGCCGGTGCTGATCGGCCTTGCCCAAATTGCCCCCGGAACCGGCCTGGCCGATCAAGGCCACGTCTACGAGAACGAGGGTAAACGTTATCCCTATGTCGTCGATAGCACCGGCGACAATTACACTTTCGAGTTCGAAACCAATCCGGGCCGGGAGGGGGGGCGGCTCAAGGCGCTCGGGCATGTGTTCCGGTCGGCCTACGGGGATGACTCGGTGGCCCCGCAATACAGCGAGGTGTTCATGAAGGAAGGGGCCAAATGCTACGTTTTTGAAGCGACTTTCTATTCTTACCGGGGCTGTTTCCTGCCCAACGATTATTCGCCCGATAAGCGGGACAGGTTCTGGGGGTTCGTGTCCCGGCTGCCCAACGCCATGTGGTTCCTGACCCGCAACATACTGCCAGCGGTTCTCGTGGTGGGCGGCCTATTCCTGGTGTTCCGCGCCAAGCGTTGAGGCGGATTGGCCCGGCGCCGCCGGGATTCTAGCGATAAGATACGCTCCAGGGGGCTTACGTTGCTTGAAGGCCATCGATGATCTGCGCCCGCCTTACGGGCCATATAACGTATAAAGGGACAACATCCTTCGGCGGGGTGTTATCCCTTTCGTTGCAAGCGTCCGGTGTTCCCAGCGCAAATTAGGCGGGAATCCCGCGCCAAGGTGGCCTATACTTCTGAATCGGCGGGGTAACACAGACCCAAGCACCCCCCCATGCACGTTACATCCAATTTCACACACAGCCCGCTCACCATTGTCCTGGTGGCGGATGACATGCCCGAGAACCTGGAGGTGCTGGGCAACTTGCTGCTCGGCGCCGGCTACCGGGTGAAGGCGGCGAATTCGGGCCGCGCCGCGTTGCGCTACGCCGCCGAGGAACCCCGCCCGGACCTCATCCTGCTGGACGTGATGATGCCGGAAATGGACGGCTACGAAGTGCTGGCGCGGCTCGGCCAAAACCCCGTCACCCAACACATTCCCGTAGTCTTCTTGACCGCCCTGGGCGACCCGCGGGACGAGGCCCACGGCCTGCGGCTGGGTGCCGCCGACTACATCACCAAGCCCATCCGGCCCGAGGTGGTCCTGGCGCGGGTGGTGACACAACTGGACGCCAAGCGGGCGCGGGACTGGCTGAAAAACCAGAACGCCTGCCTGGAAGCCGAAGTGGCGCGGCGCATGGTGGAGAACGAACTGGTCCAGGCCGCGGGCATCCGGGCGCTGGCCCACCTGGCGGAAATCCGCGACCCCGAGACCGGCAGCCACCTGCGGCGCACCCAGCGCTATATGGCCCTGCTGGCGGAACAGATCAAGACCCATCCCCGCTTCGCCACCCTTCTGACGGATCGGTACCGCGCCTTGCTGGCCCGTTCCGCGCCCCTGCACGACATCGGCAAGGTGGGCATTCCCGACTACATCCTCCAGAAGCCCGGCCAACTGACGCCGGAGGAACGGGAGATCATGCAAACCCACGCCGCCCTGGGCGCCATGGCGATTGAACTGGCCGAGCAGGATTGCGAACAACCCTTGGAATTCCTGGCGCTCGCCAAAGAAATCGCCCGCTGGCACCACGAGCGCTGGGACGGCGGCGGCTACCCGGACGGGCTGTCCGGCGAGGCCATCCCCTTGTCCGCCCGGCTCATGGCCCTGGCCGACGTGTTCGACGCCCTGACCTCCTCGCGCACCTACAAGCAGGCGTTCCCCTTTGAAGCGGCCCGCGCCATCGTCGCGGACGGACGCGGCGGGCACTTCGACCCGGACATCGTGGACGCCTTCCTCGCCGCCTTCGACGAATTCGCGGCCATCGCCCGGCGCTACCGGGACGGCGGCTAAGCCCCGGCGCCTTCCATTGACCCGACCCACCTGACCCCATCATGTCATCCGCCCCCACCGATCCGGCGCCCCCTCCTCGCCGCGACACTCAAGCGCCGCCCGGCGTTTTGCATATCGTGTTGATTTACGCCGTGCTGGCCTCGGCGTGGATACTGCTGTCCGACCAAGCCGTGGAGCGGCTGCTCGGCGGCTCGGTCCACGCCACCCTCGCCAGCACGCTCAAGGGCTGGCTGTTCGTGGCCGTGTCCTCGATGCTGTTGCATAGCTCGATGCGGCACCTCCGGGCCGAACCGGCCACCCTCCCGGCGTCACGCGCCACGGTCCTGCCGCTGGCGCTCACCGCCCTCGCCATCGTGGCCCTGGCCGCCGGAGGCATTGTCCTGAGCATGGGGCAGGGAAGAGGCAAGGAAGTGGCCCGGCTGGAAGCCATCGCCGACATGAAGGCCAAGCAGGTCGAGGACTGGCTGGGGGAGCGGGACGGCGACGCCCGCTTCGCCCAGACCAGCCGCTTCTTCGCCGAAACCTACTGGCACTGGCGGGACACGGGCGACCTCGCCAGCCGGGATTTATTGCGGCTGCGCCTGAACCAATTCCGCGCCGCCAACCACTTCCAGGCGGTGCTGCTGCTGGACGAAACCGGCCAATCCCTGCTCTGGGACTCGGACGCCACCCTCCCGACCCTGGAACCCGCCCTGGCCGCCATGGCGGCCAGGGCGGTGGCCGAACGCCAGTCACGCCGACTGGGCATCCACCGGGACGGCGCGGGGCGCGGCTGGCTGGATTTCATCGCGCCGGTGATGGGCACGGAGAATCGGCCCGGCCCCGTCATCGTGCTGCGGATTGACCCAGCCCGGCACCTGTTCCCCCTGCTCAATGCCTGGCCGACGCCCAGCGCCAGCGGCGAAACCGTGTTGTTCCGGCGCGACGGCGACGACGCGCTGTTCATCAGCGAGCTGCGCCATCAGCCCGACTCGGCGGGGCGGTTCCGGGTGCCCTTGACCAATGGGAGCCTACTCGCGGGCCGGATACTGCGGGGCGAATCGGCCCCGGGCAGCCTGATGGAGGGCGCGGACTACCGGGGCGTCCCCGTCATCGGCATCGCCCGCGCCATCCCCGGCACCGACTGGTATCTCGGGACCAAGATCGACCGGGCGGAACTCTACGCCGAGGCTAGCTCGGAGGCCATTTGGATCGCCCTGGCGGGCTGCCTCGCCTTGTTCGCCGCCCTGTCCGGCGTCTACCTGTGGCGTCAGCGCCAAGCCCTGGACGCCTCCCGGCGCGAGCGGGAAGTGCAAGACGAGAAGCTGCGCGTCCTGCAACTCCTGGACGCCATCGCCAGCAGCTCCGACGACGCCATCTTCGCCAAAGACCTGGAGGGCCACTATCTGCTGTTCAACCGGGCGGCGGCGCGGATCACCGGCAAGCGCCCGGAGGACGTGCTGGGGCGGGACGACCGCGCCATTTTCCCGTCAGCCGAGGCGGAGAGGCTAATCACCCTGGGGCGGCGGGTCGTGGCGGAAGACCGCCTCCTGACCACCGAGGAGTCGTTGACCACCGTCGATGGCCTGCGGACCTTCCTGGCCACCAAGGGGCCGATGTACGACGCCAATGGCCGGGCCATTGGCTTGTTCGGCATCTCCCGCGACATCACCGAGCGGAAATGGGCCGAAAACGAAGTCGCCATCCAGAACCGCGCCCTGGAAATGATCGCCCTGGGCGCTCCGCTGCGGGCCACCCTGGACGCCTTGCTGCGGGCCATCGAAGCCGCCGAGCCGGGCCTGTTGGCGTCCATCCTGCTGATATCCGAGGACGGCAGGCACCTGCGCCACGGCGCCGCGCCGAGCCTCCCGGACGATTACAACCGGGCGGTGGACGGCGTCAGCATCGGCGAGGGCGTCGGCTCCTGCGGCACGGCGGCCTTCCGCCGCGCCCTGGTGGCGGTCGAGGACATCGCCACCGATCCCCTGTGGAAGGATTTCCGGGGCTTGGCGCTGACGCGGGGGCTAAGGTCGTGCTGGTCCGCGCCCATCCTCAACGCCGAGGGCGGCGTGCTGGGCACCTTCGCCATCTATTACCGCCACCCGGCCCTCCCCAACGCCCACCACCAGCACCTCATCCAACTGGCCAGCCACGCGGCCACCATCGCCATCAACCGCCACCGCGAGGAGCGGGCGCTGCGGGAAAGCGAGGCGCGGTTCCGCGCCCTGTTCCATGGCGCGGGGGTCTACCTGTATGTGCAGGACATCGAGACCGGGGAAATCCTGCAAGCCAACCAGGCGGTGCTGGATGGCTACGGCTTCGCCACCGTGGACCAGTTGAAAACGGAACTGATCTGGCCCGACCCGCCCTACGGCCCGGAGGATGTGCGGCGGATGATCCGCAAGACGGTCATCGAGGGGCCGCAGCGCTTCGAATGGCTGAGCCTGGACCGGCTCCGCAACCCGGTCTGGGTGGACATCCGCATGGACACCATCACCCTGGACGGCGTGCCGCGCATCATCGCCGCCGCCCAGGACATCACCGAGAAGAAACGCATTGCCGAGGAGCTGGACAGCCACCGCCACCACTTGCAGGAGTTGGTGGAAAACCGCACGGCGCAATTGGCCGAGGCGCGGACCCGGGCGGAGTCCGCCAGCCGCGCCAAGAGCGTGTTCCTGGCGAACATGAGCCACGAGATACGCACCCCCATGAACGCCATCCTGGGCCTGACCCACCTGCTGCGGCGCTCCGCCCCAACCCCCGAGCAGGCCGGGCGGCTCTGCAAGATCGACGACGCCGCCCGCCACCTGCTCAGCATCCTCAACGATATCCTCGACCTCTCCAAGATCGAGGCCGGGCGGATGGTGCTGGAACAAACCGACTTCCCCCTGGAAGGCATCCTGGACCATGTGCACTCGCTGGTGGCCGCCCAGGCCCAGGCCAAGGGGCTGGCCCTGCGGGTGGACGGCGACAGCGTTCCCCGCTGGCTGCGGGGCGATCCGACCCGGCTGCGCCAAGCCCTGCTCAACTACGCGGGCAACGCCGTCAAGTTCACCGAACGCGGCTCGGTCGTCATCGCCGCCCGCCTGCTGGAAGACGGCGAGGACGACCTGCTGGTGCGCTTCGAGGTCCAGGACACCGGGATAGGCATCGCGCCCGAGCAACAGCCCAAGCTGTTCGAGGCGTTCGAGCAGGCCGACGCCTCGACCACCCGCAAATTCGGCGGCACCGGCCTGGGGCTGGCCATCACCCGCCGCCTCGCCAAGCTGATGGGCGGCGAGGCCGGGGTGGAGAGCGTCCCGGGCGAAGGCAGCACCTTCTGGTTCACCGCCCGGCTGGGCCGGGGACGGCACACCGAGACCGCCCCCCCCAGCCAGGGCCAGGAACTCGTCGAGGCCGAACTGCGCCAGCGGGGCGCCAGCCTCCGCCTGCTGCTGGCGGAGGACAACGCCATCAACCGGGAGGTGGCCCTGGAACTGCTAAGCGGGGTGGGACTGGCCGTGGACACGGCGGAGGACGGGCGGGAAGCGCTGGCGAAGGTGCGCGCCCACGCCTACGACCTGGTGCTGATGGATGTGCAGATGCCAGAGATGGACGGGCTGGCCGCGACCCGCGCCATCCGTGCCCTGCCGGACCGGGCGGACCTGCCGATTCTGGCGATGACCGCCAACGCCTTCGAGGAGGACCGGCGGCTGTGCCACGAGGCCGGCATGAACGGCTTCATCGCCAAGCCGGTGGAGCCGGGAACCCTGTACGCGACGCTGCTGGAATGGCTGCCGACGGCGCCCGGCGAGCCGCCCCGCCCGGCGCCGGTGGAGGGGCGGGCCACGCTGCTGCTGGTGGACGACCAGCCCGAGCATCTGCATGAACTGGGCGAACGGCTCCAGGCCGCGGGCTACCGGGTGAAAATCGCCATCTCCGGCCGCAACGCCCTGCGCCGCGCCACCCAGTCCCCGCCGCCGGATTTGATCCTGCTGGACGCGGGCCTGCCCGGCGAGGACCGCTTGGCGATATGGAGCGAGCTGCGCGACCAGCCCGCCACCCGGCTCATTCCGGTGGTGTTCGTGGCCGAGCCGGGGGAAGTCCCCGGCTTGGCGGCGCTGGCGGCGGACTACATCGTCCGGCCCATCGACCCCGAGGCGCTGCTGGCGCGGGTGCGGGAGCGGCTAACGCCCTGTAGGCCCACCGCCGTTAAGTTATAGCGGCTTCTGGCTGGACTCACCACGGCTTTCAGACGGGACGCGGTTTAGCGCATCCTCAGTCAAGGTGTAAATTCACCTATCGGCAACGGAACGCTTGTGCTAGTTTTTTTGGGCCAGCCCAAGCGGCGGCAACCTGACCCAACAGGAGCGACAGCATCCCAGCCTGTCGTCCTGGGGGAAAGCCAAGGGAATCCGGTTCGATACCGGCACAACTCCAACCCAAATACCAAATTATTCTCTGGAGAATCCATGAACAACCATAAAGCCCGTTTATTACTGGGTGCCGTGATGGGCACCGCCATGGTCGGCCCGGCGCTGGCCGACACCTGCAAGCAGTTGTCCAATTCGGGGCTGACCTACGTGACCCTGGCCAACAGCCTGAAGAGCGTCGTCAACGAAGCGAACACTCCCAATGGCGGGCTGGGTTTTCCCATGTGGTTGACCCTGATCGACGGCAGCGGCACCGTGTGCGCCGTGGTCAACTCGCTAAGCGGCACCGAAAACCCCACCGCCGACATCTGGCTGGGCAGCCGGGTGATTTCCGCCCAGAAGGCCAACGCCGCCAACTCGTTCAGCACCGGCAAGCTGGCCCTCTCCACCGCCAACCTCTATTCCGCCGTGCAGCCGGGCGGCAGCCTCTACGGCCTGCAACACAGCAACCCGGTCGATACCGCCACCGCCTATGGCGGCACCGCCAGCAAGTTCGGCACCAACAAAGACCCCATGGTCGGGCGGCGCATCGGCGGCATCAACGTGTTCGGCGGCGGCCTGACCCTGTACAACAGCAGCAAGAAGAAAGTCGGCGCCATCGGCGTGTCCGGCGACACCTCCTGCACCGACCATGTGGTCGCCTGGAAGGTGCGCGACAAGCTGGTGGGCTTCGAGGCCAAGAACGTGCCGGGCGGCGTGGCCTCCACCGGCAACGATGCGCTGATTCAGGACATCACCGAGAACCCGACCGGCGGCACGGGCGTCAGCGCGGGCGGCTTCGGCCATCCCACCTGCCTCAACAATCCGACCAACGCCATTGACGGCGGCTCCATCGACGGCAATTAAGCGCCGTCCCGCCCGAGCCACCGCGTTTTTCGCCAACCCAAAGCAACACCGGAGTTTCCATCATGAAGAAGGGGCTTTTCTCCCTCGCCCTGGGCGTTTCCGCCCTGGCCTTAGGCAATCAAACCGTCCAGGCCGCTTGCTCGGACATCGCCCGCGCCGACCTGCTGACAGCGGCCAAGGCCGCGGCGGATGTTAAGACCACGGGCGGCTACGGCCTGCCCATGTGGGCGACCTTTGTGGACGAGACCGGCAAGGTCTGCGCGGTCGTCACCAACGGCGCCACCGGCGAGAAGGCCGGCAACAACGAATGGCTGGGCAGCCGGGTGATCTCCGCCCAGAAGGCCAACACCGCCAACGCCTTCAGCCTGGACGGCTACGCCATCTCCACCGCCAACCTGTACAGCGCGGTCAGTTCCGGCAGCCTGTTCGGCCTGCAATTCAGCAACCCGGTGGACAGCGGCACCGCCTACCTCGGCAACCCGAAGGCTTACGGCACCGAGAAAGACCCGCTGGTGGGTCGGCGCATCGGCGGCGTGAACGTGTTCGGCGGCGGCCTCGCGGTCTACAGCGCCGACGGCAAGACCAAGGTCGGCGCCATCGGCGTGTCCGGCGACACCTCCTGCCGCGACCACGCCTTCGCCTGGCAAATCCGCGAAGCCTTGAAGCGGCACCCGGCGGGCACGGGCATCACGACGGTCAACCTGCTGCCCGACGGCACCGCCGCCGTCAACCTGGCCGGTGCGGCCAAGGGCGACGAAATGGTGCTGTCCGGCAAGCCGGGCGACGGCGCGTCCAATTATTGGAACCTGTGGGCGCAGCCGTTCTGCCCGAACTCCATCCCGGCAGCCACCGCCGCCAATGGCACGCTGCAAGTTCAGTAAGCCTCCGCGCTTGGCTTGAACGCACCAAGCGGGCGTCCCCGGCGCCCGCTTTTTTATTCGCCACGATAGGCAATCAATGCGCTCGTGGCCCCGCCTTTAGGCGGCGCTTTCGCTGGAATCATCGCTTTTAGGATTTGGCCGTGAATAACTTCCCCGAATCACCGTGCGAGCGGTCCCTTCGGCTTCGCTCAGGACAAGCTTTAGACCGCGACAATTCCGCGCTTGGTTCGTGGCCTGAAGGCCACTCCCACAACCGCCGGTTTCTCGATTTCGGGAAATTGTTTTCGGCCACATCCTTAGGCTGACTGGCCCTCCGCTTCAACCCCATGTCGAAATACTCCATCGTCCTGGCTCTCGCCGCCCTAATCCTGGCCTTCGCTGGCGGCTTTTGGATCAGCGCCCGCTTGAACTCCCAACCGTCGTCGCCCGTCGCACAAGCGGACCCAAGCCCGGCCCCGCCCGCCGTCCAACCGCCCGACCTACGCGCCCTCGCGGCGGGCCTGGGCGGCGGCACAGCGGCCCCCACCCCGGAGCAAGTCCGCGAAGAGCTGCAAACCGTGCATTCGCAGGTGGCGGCGGCGGGCGAAGCCCTGCGCCATATCGACCCGGCGGAACGCGTCGGCGGGGCCGAGCAACTGGCGGCCTACCCCACCCGCGAGGCCGAAGCCCTGCTGGTCGAAGCGCTGGCGGCGGATCGGGAACCGACCGTGCGCCAAGCCGCCGCGCAAAGCCTGCAAGCCATCAAGGCACCGGGCGATAAGACCACGGCGGCCTTGCTCGCGGCGTTAGCGGATGAAAGCCCGGAGGTCGGCGCAAATGCGCTGAGCGCTTTGCAAGCCTATTTGGTCCGACAGGATCGGAATGCCGCCCGCTATAAAAGCCTGATGAAGGAATTGCAGCGGCGGGCCAAGGATCGGGCCATTCCGAAGGGTATCCGCCAAGAAATCGGCGACTTCATTAAGGACCAGACCGCTTCCAGCCCATGAACGGAACACCCTGAATTCCCTGATAAAATAGGCGCCTCGCGGCGGCGTCCGCATTCAATCCGGCTTGCGCTCCAAGTCCGGCCCCATCAACCAAACACGGATATTCGCGCCCCCTTTCAGGCGGCAATCCGTATGGACACAACTGGCTTATGTCGATCAAGTGGATTCTTCTCCTCACCGTCCTGTTCCTGAGCGCCACCGGCGTGGTGGTGTACATCGGCCTGAACCCGGAGGCACCGGCCCCCACGGTCGCCGCAACCCCGCCACCCGTCGCCAAGAAACCAGAACCCGCCCCCCCCGCCCCACCGCCCAAGCCCGAAACGGCTCCGCCCGCCACGACGCCACCGGCAGCG
>NZ_JBTEKS010000061.1:0-16388 GCF_054333355.1 Methylomagnum sp.
CCAGCCGGTGAAGGACGGGAGGCGCTTCACGCCGTCGCAGCCGCCGCCTTGGTAGACGCCGAGCGGCGGGGCGGCGGAAAGCATGGGGGCCATAAGCAGCAGCGCCAGAAAAACAAAAATCCCCCGCTCGTTCCCACGCGCCGCGTCACTGCCATTAAGTTAAGAGATGCCGGGGTGCATCGCCGTTCGCTGAGCGGAGTCGAAGCCAATGGAGCCGGAACAAGCGGAACTATCGAAACCGCTCCCACCGGGGGGCGATGGCTTGTTGCCGCTGTATTGTTGTTTGCCGCGCCTCTGCTTTCCGCCGCGCCACCGCTCGGCGTCTACCAAGGCGGCGGCTGCGACGGCGTGAAGCGCCTCCCGTCCTTCACCGGCTGGTTTGGTCGCCAGCCCGATTTGGCCTTGGACTTCTTCGCCACCAATTCTTGGGACGCCCTAGCCAGTTCGGCGGACTGGTCGATTATCTGTTGGGAGCCGACCGGGCTGTTCATGAGCTTTTCCATCCCCATGCTGCCCCAAGTGGCCGACGCCAATCTGGTGGACGGCGCGGCTGGCAAGTACGACGCGACCTTTCAGCGCATCGCCCGCACCCTGGTGAATCATGGTTTCGGCGGCGCGGTGCTGCGGATTGGCTGGGAATTCAACGGCGGCTGGTATCCCTGGGCGGCGAGCAAAGACCCGGCGTCCTGGGTGGCCTATTGGCGGCGCATCGTCACCGTCATGCGGGCGGTGCCGGGCGCTCAGTTCCGGTTCGACTGGAATCCCGCCCTGGGCAAGCTGGGCGCCGCGCCGGACAGCGTTTATCCCGGCGATGAGTATGTCGATATCATCGGCTTGGATGTCTACAACCAATCCTGGACCACCCCCATGCCCGCCCCCGAGCAGCGCTGGCTGGAATTGGTGAACCAGCCCTACGGCCTGCAATGGCACCGGGATTTCGCCTTGGTCCATGGCAAGCCGGTGTCCTTCCCCGAATGGGGCACCGGCACCCGCCCCGATGGCCGGGGCGGCGGCGACGATCCCGTTTTCATTGAGCGCATGGCCGACTGGATCGCCGCCAGCAATTTGTCTTACCACGCCTATTGGGATTACCCCGCCGGTGATTACAACGCCCGGTTGTCCGACGGTCATCAGCCGGGGGCGGGGGTGGCGTTTTTGCGGCGGTTTGGTGGCGGGCCGTAGGGTGGAGGCTTATAGGTTTCGGTGGCTCTCCGTGCGCCGTAACCCACCATTCCAGGTGGCTTTTTCTCCCTCGCCCGGTGGGAGACGAGACCAAATATGATTCCACCCGCCCCAGGACAAATGATTTAGGACTTACGCATAAACCTGTGGGAGTGGGCTTTAGCCCACGAGAAGCCGCGCCAATCGTGGGCTAAAGCCCACTCCCACGGCTTCTAACAGGCAATGACTAACCGAGGACTCGCCATGAACGCCCTGACCACCCATGCCGATTGCTTCTCCGTGTTGGAGACCGACCCCCGCGCCAAGCTGGACAACCGGTCTCTACAGCAACGGGAGCTGGGCTGCACCGGCATCGTGACTTCGCCGCTGGCTTTGGGCTGCGCCAAGCTGGGTTCGGTGCTGACGCCCCTGGATCGCCGCCAGTCCATCAACCTGCTGCACGAAGCCTTCGATCTGGGCATCCGCCATTTCGATACCGCCAGCATTTACGGCCAGGGCGACAGCGAGCGTTATATCGGAGACGCTTTCAAGTCGCGGCGGAATGAGGTGTGCATCTCCACCAAGGCCGGGCAGCGCTTGTCGCCGACCCAAGCGCTTATGGCGAAGTTCAAGGGGCCAATCCGCTGGCTGGCTCAGCGCCGCACCGGCACGAGAAGCGCCGTGGCCCGGCAGCGGGCGGGCGGGGTGGGTTATTGCTTCGATCCCGACTACATCCGCCGCTCCGTCGAGGACAGCCTGCGCCGCTTGCAGACGGATTACATCGACGTTTTCTATCTCCACAGCCCCGGCACCACCGTGTTGAAAGGCGACGAACTGATCTGGCTGGCGAAGCAATTGCGCCGGGAAGGCAAGATTGGCTGTTTCGGTATCTCCTGCGATGAACTGGCGGTGGCCCTGGCGGCGGCGCGGATGCCGGAAGTGCGGGTGATTCAGTGCGAACTCGACGACAGCCTGACCACGGCGGCCATCCTTGCCAATGCCGAGCGCTATGGCAAAACCATCATTGTGCGCGGCGTGGCGCGGCGGGTGGCGGTGGATGGCGGCAGCGAACAAGCCTTGGGCTGGGCCATGCGCAACGCGCTGGCCCGCCAAGCGGTGGGCGGGCTGATTGTTGGGACCACGGATTCCGTGCACTTGCGGGCGAACGTGCGGGCCTTCAAGCGGGCCGTGGCGGTGGCCGGGAAGCTGGCGGCGAGTTTGTAAGTGTGGGAGTGGGCTTTAGCCCACGATCAGCCGTAACTCGGTCGTGGGCTAAAAACCCACTCCCACGAAAAGTGACGTAAAACCATGATTCAACCATCCCGATCATTATCAAAAAACGCTAAATACTTCGGCTCCGTGTGCATCGTCGGCGCCGGGGCGGCGGGCATCACCCTGGCCTGCGAACTGGACGGCGCGGGCTTCTCGGTCATCTTGCTGGAAGCTTCGGGCGTGGGGCGGTTCGAGCGGGTATCCCAAGACCCCTACGAGGGCGACGCCAACGAACCCCATCCCACCCCGGCCAATTTCCGCCGCCGGGCGTTCGGCGGGTCCACCACGATATGGGGCGGGCGCTGCGTGCCCTACGACCCCATCGACTTCGAGCGGCGCGACTACGCCCCCAACAGCGGCTGGCCGATCAGCTATTACGAGGTGGCCCGCTACTACCAGCAGGCGGTGAGCTATTGCGATGCGGGGAATTCCGACTTCGCGGTGGAGACGGCGTTTGAACACCCGAACCCGACCATTCCGGGGCTGACCGGCGGCGATGTGGACATGTCCGCCATCGAGCGCTACAGCCTGCCCACCGATTTCGGTGCCCGCTACCGGGAGCGCTTGGCGCAGTCGGCCAATGTCCGGGTCATCACCCAGGCCCATGTGCTGCGCTTGGTGAAGGAGAAGGGCGGGGACCGGATCGTCGCCGTCGAGTACGCAGATCGCGCCGGTCGCGCCGACCGCATCGAGGCCACGGTGTTCGTGCTGGCCACGGGCGGGATCGAAACGCCCCGCTTGCTGCTGGCGTCCGATCCGGCGGGGAAGGGCTTCGGCAATCGGTCGGATTGCCTGGGCCGGTATTACGCCTGCCATGTCGAGAACATCCTCGGCGTGCTGAAACCCAGGCGGCCCGGCATCCCCTTCGATTTCGAGCGCACCCACGACGGCGTCTATGGTCGCCGCAAGCTGCAAATCCGCCCGGAAGCCCAGCGCCGGGAGGGCATCCTCAACATCGCGTTCCGGCTGCATTACCCGGACGTGTCCGACCCGGATCATAAAAGCCCGGTGCTGTCGGCGGTCTACCTCGCCAAGCGGACGCTCATCCCCGAATACCGCCGCATCCTGCAACACGGCGGCATGGGCGGGGTGGGTCGGTCGGCGCTGTGGCGTCATGTGGGCAATGTGATGGGCGGATTGCCCGCCCTCGCCGGTTTCGGCGTGGATTACCTCCGGCGGCGGGTGCTGGCGAAGCGGAAGCTGCCTTATGTGCTGGTGCCCAACGCCGACGGCACCTATCCCATCGAATTCAATTCCGAGCAGACGCCCCTGCCCAACAGCCGCATCACGCTGAACGGCGCCAAGGATCAGTACGGCGTGCCCCGCGTGCATGTGGACTGGCGGATGTGCGGGACCGACGTGGACAGCATTTGCCGGGCTTATCGGCTGCTGCGCAACGGTTTGGCCCGCTCGGGTGCCTGCGAGTTGGACTACGACGAGTCCAGCCTGCGTGAGAGGGTGGCCCATTCCATGCCGGTGGGTGGCCATCACATCGGCGCCACCCGCATGGCGGCCACGCCGTCCAGCGGGGTGGTGGACCGGGATTGCGCCGTGTTTGGCCTGACCAATCTTTACGTCGCCAGTTCTTCGGTCTTCCCCACGTCCAGCCACGCCAACCCCACCCTTACCATCGTCGCGCTGTCCATTCGGCTGGCCCGACATCTCCGTACCCAGCTTGGGGGAGTGGCTGGTGGTTAGTGGCAGAGAGTGGCTGTAGTTTGTGGGAGTGGGCTTCAGCTCACGACCGCCGCGCCCAATCGTGGGCTGAAGCCCACTCCCACTGAAGCCCGCCGCCACCGAATCCTAAGCTCATGAGGCAATACCAATGACCTACGCCTATTCCAATTCCCGCCCGCCGCTCCGTGGCCTCTGGCTGGCCCGCGAACTGCCGTTCCCCTTGGACAGCGGCGACAAGATCTACTCGGCCCGGCTCGCCAAGTCCTTGGCGGAGGCGGGCGCCCTGCTCACCGTGGCGGGGCTGGAGCCTGCGGGAAAGCCGGAAATCCCGGCTGATTGGCCCATCCGCTGGTATCCCATCTTTGGCGGGCGCAACAGCACCCCGCGTTCCCTGCTCAGCCCCATGCCCTTGGTGGCGGCGGTTCACGCCACCGACAGCTATCGGCTGGAGGTCGAAGCCTTGGCGCGGCAAAAATGGGACTTCGTGGTGCTGGACCAGTACGGCACCGGCTGGGCGATTGATCCCTTCCTGGCCCGGCGGCGCACCGGGCGGGGTCCGGTCTTGATCCATGTGGCCCATGACCACGAGGCTTCGGTCTGCGGCATGTTGTACCGGGAATTCAAAGGCTCGCCCTTCCGGCGCTTGGGGCTGTGGCAGAACTGGCTGAAGGCGCGGGCCTTCGAGCGGTCGCTGGCGGCGCGGATGGACATCGTCACCGCCATCACCGAGGAAGACGCCGCCCTGTTCGCCGCCGACGCGCCCAAGGTCCGCGCCGTGGTTCTCAAGCCGGGCTATGACGGCGTGGCGGCGTCCCGTCCGGCCATCACGGCGGACACGCCGCGCCGGGTGGTGATGGTGGGTTCGTTCCGCTGGACGGCCAAGCAGGAGAACCTCCGCCGCTTCGTGGCCGTGGCCGATGCCTGGTTCGCGTCGGTGGGGATTGAACTGCATGTGGTCGGCACCATGCCGCCGGAATTCGCCGCCGAGCTGACCCAATCCACCCGCGCCACCCATTTGCACGGCTTCGTGGACGACATCAACCCGCTGTTCGACAGCGCCCGCATCGCCGTGGTCCCGGAGATGATCGGCGGCGGCTTCAAGCTGAAATTCCTCGACTACCTCTTTGGCCGCGTGCCGGTCGCCACCTTGTCCCATGCCGCCGCCGGGCTGCCGGATGATGTGCGAGAAGCGATGTTGTGCCGGGATGATCTGGAAAACTTGGTGGCGGGCATCTGCGTGTTGATGGACGACCTGGACCGGCTCAACCAAATGCGCGAAGCGGCGTTGGCGCGGGCCGAGTCTCTGTTCCGCTGGCGGGATCGGGGCACGGCGTTGCTGGCGGCGATTCAAGCGGCCCATGAGCGGGGGCGGGAGAGGCTGGGCGTGGTCGCCAGTCGCGAAGCGGTGCCGGAGGCTTGAGGGGTATGGTTGATCTCGTCAATATCCCCAGCCCAATACGCCCACCTCATGGGATGGGTGAAGCGCCGCGCAACCCATCGTATAGGGGTGGGGAGGAGAAGGCGGAGCGTTTCGACTTCATCGACAAGGCCAAGGCCATCGGCATCCTGCTGGTGGTGCTGGGCCATGTGCCGGGAATGCCGGCGCTATGGGTGACGGTCATTTACGGCTTCCACATGCCGCTGTTCTTCCTGCTGTCGGGATTTTTGCTGAGCCACCGCAAGCTCGGCTTGGGATTCCGGGCTTACTTCGGCCATCTGCTGCGCGGGCTGGGGCTGCCTTATCTGGGATTCTTCGCGCTCTCATACACCTACTGGCTGGCGACCCGCCATATCGGGGGGCGGGCGGCGAAGTTCGCGGGGGTGGAATGGAGCGATCCCTTGCATGGCTTCGTGACGGGGCTGGGCAGCGAAATGGTCGTTAATCCCACCCTGTGGTTCTTCCCCTGTTTGTTCACCACGGCGTGGCTTTATTACCTGTCCCGCAAGGTGTTGGGGGCATTCGACGCGCTGCTGGTGTTCGCCGCGCTCGGGGTGGTCGCCAGCGTGTTGATGGGCTTCCTGCCGGGGCGCCTGCCCTGGGGACTGGATAACGCTTGGGTGGCGCTGGTGTTCTACGCCTTGGGGCAATCGCTGCGCGGCATTGCCCCGGCGGTGTCGGCCTGTGTCGCGGACTACCCGCTGACAGCGCTGGTGGTCGGCACCTATCTGGTGGGGGGAACCGCCGTGCTGTCCGAGATGGCGGGCCGGGCCGATTTGAATTTCGCCAATTTCGGCGACTCGCCCGGCTTGTATTTCCCGACGGCGTTGTGCGGCATCGCGGCGGTGCTGGCGCTGGCCCACGCGCTGCCGAGCAACGCCCTGTGCGGCTGGCTGTCCCGGAACACGCTGCTGATTTTTCCCACCCATCCCCTCGTCATCAATTTCCTGAGCGGCCTGGGCAAGCTGGTGTTCAAGCTGCCGGAGGCGTTCTTCATTACGGCGGCGTTTGGGCTGGCGGCGGGGTTGGTTTCCATTCTGGTGTGTGTGCTGATTTCATGGCTGGCCTCCCTCTGTGGGAGTGGGCGTCAGCCTACGATTCAGCACTTCTGTCGTGGGCTGAAGCCCACTCCCACTTCCACCCCCACTCCCACCGGCGCGGGGCGGGGCGATGGCTGAGCGCTGGCTGTTCGTCGATAGCGTCCCGGTCTTCGGCGGACACGAGGTGATGCTGCTGCGCTGGATGGAGGAGTTGAGCCGTCAGGATTTGGTGGAGCCGCGCCTGCTGGCCCGCGACGGTGGCCGCTTGTGCGAGCGGGGCGTGGCCTGGGCCGTGCCGACTTGTTTTCCGCCCATCGCGCCGCCCCGTTCGATCTGGGCCAAGGCGTGGACGCGGCTTGGCGGTCCAGTCCGGGACGCCGCCGTATTCATCCGCACCGTGCGGCGGGAGAACCCCGCGCTGTGCGTGGTGGCCGAGGGCAGCTTGCTGTCCCAGGCGCTGTTCGTAGTGCTGGCCCGGCTGTTGAGGCGGCGGGTGGTGGTTTACGTGCCGCTGGTGGATAGCTTTGCGGCCATGGGATTCCGCCGGGCGCGGCTCAAGGATGGGCTGGTGCGGTGGGTCTATTCCAAGCTTCCGCAGGGCTGGATCACCATCACCGCCGAGCAGGCCCATGGTTTTGTGATTTGGGCCGGGGTGACGCGGCCTATTTTCACGCTGCCCAATACGGTGGCGCGGGAAGTCGAGGAAGCCTCTGTAGGTCGGACTTCAGTCCGACTTGTCGGGCTAAAGCCCGACCTACAACAAGGCGCGATGAGTTCGGGCGGTTCTTTGCGGCCATATCCCAAAAGGATGGGCGAGACGCGGGGGTTGGAGTTCAAAGAGGCTGAAACTCTCTGCGTGCTGGTGCTGGGTCGGCTGGATGCTCATCACAAGGGGCTGGATTGGCTGCTGGATTTCCTGGAACGGGCCGGGCCGACGCCCGGCATTCACATCAATCTGGTGGGCGATGGCCCTTACGCCGCCGAAATCGACCGGCGTCTGCAAGCCTCGCCCGATTTGGCGGGCAGCCTGTCCCGGCAAGGCTGGTCCGATCCTCTGCCCACCATGGCCCGGCACGCTGTGCTGCTGCTGACCTCGCGTTTCGAGGGCGTGCCCTTGGTGATGCTGGAAGCCATGGCCTTGGGTCTGCCGGTGGTGGCCTCAGATTTGCCGGGCACCCGCGCCTATCTACCCAAGGCTTGCCTGTTCCCGATGGGCGACATCGCGGCGGCGTTCCAAATCCTGGCGCGGCTGAAGTCGCCGGAAACCCGCCGTCACTTGGCGGAAATCAACCGCGAGACCTTCGCCGCGCTGGCGTCCAACGCGGCTTTCGCGGTGGCCGTGGCCGAGCTTGCCCGCAAGTTGCGAGGGCTGGCCCCGTGACCGTGAAATCCATCGCCGCCGATGCCCCCGTGGACCTGTCCGGCGAGCGCCGCGACCTCAAGCGCAAGACCTTTGGTTCCATCCTGTGGACTTTGGCGCGGGTTGGCTCCGATCAGGTGTTTTCCTTCCTGGTGTTCGCCATTCTGGCCCGGCGGCTGACGCCCCATGATATGGGCTTGTTCGCGCTGGCTTTGGCCTGCGCGGAATTGGGCAAGCTGGTGGCGACGGCGGGTTTCCCGGAAGCCATCATCCGCGATGACAACCCCGACCGCGAACTGACCGACACGCTGTTCTGGGCGAACCTGCTGTTTTCGTTGGCGGTGGCGGCGCTGTTGTACGGCGCGGCGGAACCCATCGCCGGATTTTTCCAGGAGCCGGGATTGACGCCCATCCTGCGAGCCACCGCGTTCATCGTGCCCATCGCGGCGCTGGGTGGGGTGCATACCGCCTGCAAGCTGCGCGAGTTCGGCCATAAATCCATGGCGGCGCGTTCGGTGGCGTCGGGCCTGATTGGCGGCGGGCTGGGCGTGTATCTGGCGTTCACCGGCTGGGGCGTGTGGAGCCTCGTGGCGCAGCGGGCCGCCATGGAAACCGTGTCCACCCTGCTGGCCTGGGGCGCTTATCCCTGGTTGCCGCGCCTCAATGTCTCCTTCAATCGGCTGGGCCGCGTCCTCAAATTCAGCGCCAACATGATGATTAACCAAGTGATTTGGTTCGCCATGGTGCGCTCGCAGGACGTGGTGGTGGGGCGGGTGATGACGGCGGCGTCGGTGGGCGTGTACCGGGTAAGTTGGCGGGCGGTGGACCTGACCACGCAGTTCGCCATCGGGCCATTCGGAACCGCCGCCTTGCCGTTTTTTGCGCGGTTGGCGGGCGACCGCGTGGCCTTCGCCAACGCCTACACGCGGCTGCTGGCGGCCATGGCTCTGGTGGCGTTCCCGGCCATGCTGGGGCTGGGCGCGGTGGCCGATGATCTGGTGCCCTGGGTGTTCGGCGGGCAGTGGACCGAGGCCGGGAAAATCGCCCGGATACTGTCCCTGCTGGCAGTCCCGACGGTGCTGAACGCCCTGTTCAGCCCGGCCCTGGCGGCGCTGGGCAAGTCGGGCACCATCGCTAGTGTGGCGTCCATCCAACTCGCCGCCACGGTCGGATTCATGCTGGTCACCGCGCCCTTCGGCCTTGAAGCCGTCGCCGCCGCCTATGTGCTGCGGGCTTATCTCTTGTTCCCGCTGCAACTTTTGTTATTGCGGCGGGCGGCGGGGGTTCGCATCCGCGCCGTCATCAAGTCGATTTTCCTGCCGCTGCTGGCCGCGCTGGTCATGGCGGGCGCGATTCTGGCGGCAGCGCCGGAATTGCGGCTGTCGCTGGGTTCCGGGGTGGAATATCTAGCGGTCGCCGTTGTCGGCGGCGCGGGGATTTATATTCTGGTTTTAATGGTATTGGGCGGGCCTTATTTCATGAATCAAATAAGGGCGTTACGCACGATCTTAAAGAAATAAACTCATTGATCGTTCCCACGCTCCGGCGTGGGAACGATAAATTAAAAATCCGGTTTTTATGTGGAGGTTTATATCGTGAATATCCAAGCCAACGCCCCTACGATCCAAGCGTTCGGGGACTATGCTGATTCGAGATTGATGGCTCATGAACGGGCGATGGCTAATCTATCTTCTAAACTCGACCATCTCACCACCGTGGTGCCGCCCGGCTCGAAAATCGTCATTCTCGATTACCCGGTTCATTTCAATGCGGGGGATATGCTAATTAATCTGGGAACGGAAGTATTTTTCAGGCGGCACACCTGTCAGGTGATGTCCCGCCTGTCCTTGTTCGATTTGTGCGTTATCGACTGGAATAATCGCCAAGGTGCCATCCTCAAACCCGATGTCATGCGCTATATCAATGCCCTGGATAGCCAAGCGATTCTGGTGATGCAGGGCGGCGGGAACTTCGGCGATATTTACCCGGAATTCCAAGCTTTGCGGGAACAGGTGGCCCGCCATTTCCCGGAGCGGCGGATTGTGATTCTGCCGCAAAGTATGCATTTCCAAAACCCCGAGATTCAGCGGGAGAAGATTGAAGCCTTGGTTTGCCACAAGGACATTCACTTATTCTTCCGGGATCGGGAATCCCTGGAAGCCGTGCGCCAAGTGTCGCCCCAGCACGGTGAGTTACTCCCGGATATGGCCCATGCCTTATGGCGGGACGATGTTTTCTCGATGCCCCCCGAGGCGGGGACGGGCACGCTGGTGTTAAGGCGATCCGATGAGGAAGCCACCACGAATTCAACTGGCCCATTCGAGCCATTGCCGGTGGATTGGCCGGACCTCATTACCCCGCTTGATACCCTTCAATTCAGGCTATTGCGGAAAAGCATGTACGCCGATTTCGACCGGACTCATCGGTTGCCCGCATGGTTTTGGTACAAACTGCGGGACCGCATTATACGGCGGGCACAAAGGCTGTTTGCTCAGCATGAAGAAATCGTGACCGACCGGCTGCACGGGTTGATTTTGGCGACGCTGTTATCCAAGCGGGTTAATTATCTGGATAACTCCTATGGCAAGCTGTCCCGGTATGTGAATGTCTGGATGGCGGATAGCCCATTAATCCAGCGGGTGGATGGCGGGCGGGTATGACAATTATTTCATCGTTCCCACGGCCCCTATCACCGCTAATTTAAGGGCTGTGGGAGTGGGCTTTAGCCCACGAAAAGCTGTGTCAGTCGCGGCCTAAAGCCCGCTCCCACAGTTGTGCGTAATTGATGATGTTGAGGTATTTATGATCCAAGATTTAATTACCGTGCTGATGCCGGTTTTCAATGGCGAGCGCTATTTGGAAAGCGCCTTGAGGAGCATCTCCGGCCAGACCTACCAGAACTTTGAGGTACTGGTCATTGACGATGGCTCGACCGATGCGACCCCGGCTATTCTGGAAGAGTATCGTGCAATTGATGCCAGGCTTAGAGTTATCCGCCAAATCAACGGGGGGATTTCCGCCGCGTTGAATGCCGGTATTGCGGCGGCGCGGGGTTCGCTGATTGCCCGCATGGACGCGGATGATTTAATGCTGCCGGACAGGCTGGAAAAACAGGTGGCGTTTCTCCAGGAATATTCGGAGCTGGGATTTTGCGCTTCATTCATGGATATGATTGACGGGAAGGGCCGGGTGTTCGGGGAATATTGCCCTAAACCATTAAGCCTAGACGATTTGGCGGGGCAGATGGCGCGGGAAGAGGCGATTACTTATACCCATCCCACCGTGATGTATCGGGCTGACGTAATACGCCGCTTTGGGGGATATGATCCGCGTTATGAGCCTTGCGAAGATATGGAGTTATTTGGGCGGATGATTCTGGCGGGCTGGCCGGGTATCGTGATGCCGGAAAAACTGATGAAATACCGGGTGCATGGCGGCAGTATTTCCGGCTCCAAGGCGGCGCTGCAAGTGCGCGTCAGGGATTATGTGCGGCGGGATTTTTATGCCAGAAGGGCAGGACGGTCGTCCTTGAGTCGGGCTGAGTTTGAGCGGGAAATTGCCGCCATGGATTGGGCGGGACGCATGGCTTATGGAGCTTATATTCGCTCGGAAGGGTATCGTCAAATCGCCACATATCGCAAAGCCGGGCGTCGGCGGGTGGAATGGCTGGGGTATTTGACATTGGCCGAGCTATTACGGCCCATGCGGGCTTTTAGGTATGTCGGCCTGAAATTGTTTAATCAAAATCGCGAGTCCACCGCCGCAGTCAGGCATTCTTCCAGGATTGCCTGATAATCCCAGATAATGCCTGATATACCCAATATCCGGCGGCACCTGTCACAGCGCCTAGGCCGTTGGCGCTGGCGTCGAGCCAGGAGAAGCTCCGCGTCGAGGTGAGCCAGGCTTGGCAATACTCGGCGAATATTCCGATACCCGCTGCCGTGACTATGGAAATGATTAAGGAGTAACGTCCACGCGCTTGTTTTGGAAAGGCGAAGTTAATCAGAATGGTAAGTAAGCCGTAAGCGAGGGCGTGGCTGATTTTGTCCCAGGCGACGAAGCCCAAGGCTTTGGCATCGCTGGGGCGTACCCAGGGGTTTAGGCTGAGGAAAGCCAGGATTAATAGGTAAAGGAAAAGTAGCTGTTTGTTCATGTGGTTCTCGCTTGTAGGATGGGTGGAGCTTTAGCGGAACCCATCCTGCTGACCGGCCTATTTTGATGGGTTTCGCTGCGCTTCACCCATCCTATAATGCTGTGCGTCACGGGACGCGGGAGCGTCCCCTGCGGCATTCCCACGGAGACCGTGGGAACGATGGTCAAAAACCCGCCTCAATAATCTGCCCATAACTCAATCCCGCGTCATTCGTCGGAATATTGACGGGCAAGAATACCCAAAATCCCTTTGCTTCCAACCCGCTTTTCGCCATGTCGGTGAGCAGCCGATTCTGGAATACCCCGCCCGCCAATCCCACCTGCTCCACCCCATAATCCGCCCGGAATCGCTCGGCTTGGTCCACGATGGCATCCGCCAAACTGGCATGGAATAGGCTGCCGCGCTCCCGCACGGTGCGGCTGCCGTCCATGAGCGCGGGCAGTAGCACGCCCCAATCGCTCAGCCACAGACCGGACGGATCACGGGCCAAGGGCAGGGCGATACGCTCGCCGCCCGGTTCGCTGGCGGCTTCCAAGGCCATGGCGGCTTGGCCTTCGTGGCTGGTTTCCTGCGCTAATCCCATCAAGGCGGCGGCGGCGTCGAAGAGCCGACCCGCCGAGGATGTCACCGGGCTGTTGATGCGCCGCTCCCAAATCTGCCGGAGTAGCTTGCTGTCCTTGGGATTGGCGGGCCAGTCCAACCCGGCTTCCCAGCACGCCGCCGCCGCGCCGCGCCAAGGCTCGCGGCTGGCCCGTTCGCCGCCGGGTAGCCGGAACGGGCGCAGCGAGCCAACCCGCCGCCAGTGGCCCGGTCGGCCCAGCAGGGTTTCGCCGCCCCACACGGTGTGGTCCTCGCCATAGCCGGTGCCGTCCCAGGTGAAAATCAGGGTTTCGCCCCGGAGGTCATGTTCCCCGACCAGGGCCGAGGCGTGGGCGGGGTGGTGGAAGACTTTTTGTACCGGCAAGCCGCGCGCCGTGGCCCAGCGGCTGGAGCGGTAATCCGGGTGGGCGTCGCAGACGAGGCGGCGGGGTTCCACGCCGTACAGCCGGATGAGGTCGCCGATGACTTGCTCGAACACTTGCCCGCCTAGCACCGTGTCCAGGTCGCCGATGTGGGGGGAAATCACCACCCGCTGGCCGAAGCCCAGCGCCACGGTGTTCTTGAGGTCGGAACCCACCGCCAGCATCGGCTCGGCCAGTTCGAAGGGCAGGGTCAGCTCAACCGGGGCGGAGCCGCGTCCCAGCCGCAGCGGGCGCGGCTGCCCTGCGATGGAGCGGAACACCGAGTCGTCCGCCGGGCGGCGGATGGGACGGTTGTGGTGGAGGAAGGCGTCGGCGACGTGGCCAAGCCGCGCTTCGACGGCGGCGGCGTCGGTCAGGACCGGCTCGCCGCTGAGGTTGGCGGAAGTCGCCACCAACGGGGCACCGTAGCCGTCCGCCAGCAAGTGATGCAGGGGGCTGTAGGGCAGCATCAGGCCGATTTCGTTCAGGCCGGGGGCGATGGCGGGCGCGAGTGGCGCGTCTGGGCGCTGGTTCACCAGGACGATGGGGCGCAGCGGCGAGCGGAGCAATTCCCGTTCGGCGGGGCTGGGTTCGGCCAGAGCATCGACCAGAGCCAGCCCGTCCGTGCCCCGCCAGGGCACCAGCACGGCCAGCGGTTTATGGGGGCGGGGCTTGCGTTCGCGCAGCCGCCGCACCGCCGCTTCGTTCCCGGCGTCGCACAGCAGGTGGTAGCCGCCCACGCCTTTCACCGCCACGGTGAGGCCGGCGCGGAGCGCCTCTAAGCAGGCGGATAGGGCGGATTCACTGGTTGCGTTTTTTACTCCCTCTCCCTCCGGGAGACCTGTCCTGAGCGCAGTCGAAGGGGGGGTGGGGTGAGGGTGTTCAAACGAAGCTTTCCTTGCTCTGTGCCCTATAGCCCCGGCCCTTCGACTATGCTCAGGACAGGCTTCAACTGGGCTAGGACCGGCTAAAGCCGGGACTACGAACGAGAGCTTCGGGCCGCACTCGGGACAGGCCAAGGGCTGGGCGTGATAGCGGCGGTCGGTGGGGTCTTGGTATTGAGCGCGGCAGGCGGGGCATAGCTCGAAATCCGCCATGCCTGTATTCGGGCGGTCGTAGGGCAGGCGGTCGATAATCGTGTAGCGCGGGCCGCATTGGGTGCAGCTGATGAAGGGATAGCGGTAGCGCCGCTCGCGTGGGTCGGCCATTTCGGCCAGACAGTCGTCACAGACGAAATAGTCCGGCGGAATGTGGTTGCGCGGGGTGGCGCCCGCCGCGCTTGCCAAGATGGCGAAGCCCGAGAGGCCCATGGATTGGGCGGGTTCCACCGAGGGCGGTTCGGGTTGGGCGAGGGGCGGGGCGCGCTTGGTCAAGGCGAGGCGGAAGGCGTCCAGCCGATCCGCCGTGCCCTCCGCGTGGATTTCCACTTCGCCCGAGCAATTCCGCACCCAGCCCGCTAGCTGGAATTCCTGGGCCAGGCGGCTGACGAAGGGGCGGAATCCCACGCCTTGGACGCGGCCCGTGATGCGGATGCGTTGGGCGATGGGCGCCGACTTAGGCTTGGGCACCGGAATAGATGTCCCGATAGGAAACGTACACCGAGGCGAACAGGGTGGGAATCAGCACGAACAGGCCAAGTCCCAGGGGCAGCAGGGCCAGCAGGGACAGAGGAATCAGGGCGAGTCCATACAGCGTGAATGGCAGCATGTTGCGCCAGCAGCCAACGAGGCTTTGCTTCATGGCTTCCAACGCCGGGAGTCCGTCGAACCAGACCAGGGCGGGGGCGAACCAGCTTGCCATCGCGACGGGAAGGATCAGGGCGAAGAACACCAAGGTGGCCAGCAGCATGCCGCTGGCCGTCATCAATGAGCCCACTAGGCTGCCGCCGTCCGACATGCTTCCCGCCAGTAGTCCGGCGCCACCGAACACCAGGAGTATCGCGCCGCTGACGAGGGTGACGCTAATGCCCGCAGCCAGGGTGAGGAGTCCCACCATCAGCAAGGGTTGGGTGTCGCGCCGGAAGCCTTCGAAGAGATGCTCGACGCGGAGTTCCTCGCCATCGGCCAAGTCTTGGCAACCGGCCATGAAGCCCGCCGCCAGTATGGGTTGGACGAGGGTGAGGGCGACGGCACCGATCAGGGGAATCAGGCTGATGATGGTGGTGAGGGCCAGGTAGGCTAGGGTCAGGACGATCCAGATCAGGGGGTTGCGACGGAACAGGGCAAATCCTTCGGTGAGCCAACCCATCCCCCGGCCAAAGCTCAGTGCGCGAATATCCATGGGGTTTTCCTCGTTTTATGGTTTGCGCCGACAGTTTGTAATCCCAGCCAGGAACATTCTCGGTATATCCCGGCGTCGGTCAAGTTCCGGTGTGCGGGGATGCTGCTTTATATCGGGCGCCATGTTGGCCCCGTGAAAGGGGTAACATCCCTGTGGCCTCGTAGAATCGGTGATGTAATGAAGAACTATGTGTTATCCGCCGGCGTGATTATCGTGCGCGGTTTGCCGGCGCCGCGCTATCTCTTGTTGCGGGCTTTCCAGTATTGGGATTTTCCCAAGGGCATCGTGGAGCCGGGCGAGGCGCCGCTGGACGGCGCTTGTCGGGAAGTCTTGGAAGAAACCGGCTTGAGCCAACTGAAGTTCCGCTGGGGCAAGGTTTACCAGGAAACCAAGCCCTACGGCGTGGGGAAAATCGCCCGCTATTATCTGGCCGAGGCGCCAGAGGGGGAGGTGTATTTGCCGGTGAATCCCATCCTGGGGCGGCCCGAGCATGACGAATTCCGCTGGGTCGACTTCAGGGCGGCCCACGGGCTGCTAGGGGCGCGGCTTCGGCCCATCTTGAATTGGGCGGATTGGCTGGTGATGCACGACGCCGAGGGCGACGGCGAGGCGTGAGCCGGGGCGTCGAATTTTCAGGGCGGGGGTTTTTGTTAGAATCGAACCCTGGATTGACTGCGTATTGAACGGGTGATTGTGAATGTGGCCGATTGATCTTGAGTTGGATACCACCGGGCTGATGTGCCCTTTGCCCTTGCTGCGGCTCAAGAAAGCCTTGCAAACCTTGGAGGGGGGCCAGGTGGTCCGGGTGTTGGCGACCGATCCGGCGTCGGTGCTGGATTTCGGGGTGTTTCTGGAACAGGCCGGTCACGAGATGCTGGACCGCTCCGAGGAGACCGGGGTTTTTTATTATTTGATCCGCAAGCGATAGCTTCGTGGCTTCGTAGGGTGGGTTAGGCGCACATCACGAGAAAGCTTGATGTTTCTATTGGCTTTGCCGTGCGCCGTA